>CAZOBR010000063.1:0-13315 GCA_964578035.1 uncultured Gammaproteobacteria bacterium | reverse complement strand
TAGTGGCAGTCATCGATACAATGTCCAAGCACGCTAATGTTACTTCTGAACTTGAAAAGCGTGTGATGGCCTCTTGGATAGCCAGTAATGTAATCGCTGAGATGCGTTTTGATGCAAGAATCAACCGGCTTAAGCAGGGTGGCTCTTCAGAAACCATTGATATGGGCGGCTTAAGCTGGCGTGCCAGATCGAAAGTTGAAGAAACAGATGTAGAGCGGGTTTTCCTTGTCACCGTTGAAGTGCAAAACAATGCCGAACGTGATGCACCGCCGTTTGCGGTATTAACCACGGCTTTAACAGACCGCTTGTAGTGCTAATCGATGCAATTCAATACAACAAACAATAAAGGGTTCACTTTAATAGAGATTATTGTCGCATCTGCTATTTTTGCAGTGATCGCAGGTATTGTGTTTCCAGCTTTAATTCAATTTTTGGAGGTTCGCGATCGAATCGAACAAAAGCATGAGCAAATTGTTGGCCTGCAGAAAACGTTTTTATTTTTAGCCAACGATGCGCGTTATGCTACCAACCGTTTAGGCAAAGACCCGTTTGGTCAGCCAGCTAAAACAACCATGAGTGTGGGGGATGACAGCTTATTTGAAGTGACTACTGCCTATCCAGATCTGATACTTGAAGGTGTTAATGTACCAAGACGAGTGCTCTGGGAGCTTAATGAAGGTGTATTGCAGCGGGTTCAATACCCTGTAATGGATCCAGACTCAGATACCCGAATTTTGCGTCAAAACCTAATTCAAAATGTTGATGATGTTGAGATTGAACTAAAGTTTGTTGAAGACGGGCGCGATCAAACAAGTCGTGATTGGGATGAGCAAGCTCGCTTACCTGATTTGATGGACATCACAATTACCTTAGAGAATGGCATTGAATACCGGCGTGTTCTTACAATGCTAAGCGGGGACAACCTTGATGCAATAGCAGCGTCTACGAATGCGCAATCTCAGGGCAACAGTGGTAATGGGGCAGGTCGTCCCGTTAGAGATGAGTTTCAGGACAACTAATGAACTTGAATCGGCCAGTTAAAAAATACCCTCACAACCAAGTTGGCTTGGTGATTGTGCTGGTGCTTGGCATTGTTGCATTAATGCTGACGCTGTTGGCGTTCATGATCGAAAAGCAGCAATTAATGGTGCGACGTGTATCAAATCAGAATGTTGCCGAGCAAGGCTATCAATACGCGCAAGGAGTCAATGCTTGGGCAGAGCGTATATTGCATGACGATCAAAATCGTCAAGTAGATTACTGGGGGGAAGATTGGGCGGAGTTTGGTAAACCACCTGAAAGTGAGCCCGATGATGGAGAATTCTCTCTTGATTTAAGTTCGCAAAGAGGTAATGACGATGAGGAAATAGCCACAATCGATTTTGGTATTGATGACATAGAGATGAGCATTGAAGACTTACAAGGTCGTTTCAATTTAAACAATATCGGTCACCGAAATCCGGCGATACGTCGAGGGCAGCGGATCATTTTTCTCAATTTGCTGGAGATTCTTGAGTTTAACGAGTTAGATCAACGAGAGTCTTTATATGGCGCTTTGCTTGATTGGGTTGATGAGAATAATTTGGCGTCACCCAATGGCATTGAAAGCGGTCAATACGCCAGTCGAGATACACCTTATTATGCAGCAGACCAAAAACTTACTTCTGTGGGTGAATTACGCTTTGTTGAAGGCTTTACTGCGGATGTGATCACTAAACTAAGACCCTTTGTGACTGTTTTGCCTGTTGATAATGCACGCATTAATATCAACACAACATCCAGTGAAGTGCTAGCGTCACTGAGCGCTTCGGTGGTAACCGATGTTGGTGCCGTTGAGGCGTTTTTATCGCAACGTTTAGATGATGCTTTTCTCGGTTTTAGCACAGCCAATATCCAAGAAGCGATTGCCGCTATTATTCAAACATCTGTTGTCAGGCGGGCGCCTGTTGCCAATATGCTTCAGGTTAATAGCCAATTTTTTCAAATCAATACTAAGGTCATGCTTGGAGATTATGTATACTGCATGCGAACAAAAGTGTTACGCGAGAGTGCCACGCCCGATGGTGAAACAACGCCTAAGGTCACGGTGCTAAGTCGTCAACAAGATACTTTGTGCGCTGAACAAATTGATGCTGCTTGAATTATGTTTGTCTCGACCTGGTATATTTTGATGTGGTGTAATTCAGTTGAATCTGATCCTACGAGAATAATCGCGCACACAAGTAAACGAACAGATAAGCTATGAAGTTATTTATCCGACTTGAAGCCCCATATGAATGGGTGCGCGTAAATGCCGCCAAAGTAGAAGCGTTTGGCGAAGTCGCGAGCATGAGTGAATACCCGTTATCGGAAGACTATGCTGTGATCGGCGTAGTGCCGGGTGAATGGGTTACTGCCCATAACGTAAGCTTGCCAGCAAAGTCACGCAAGCAATTTAATGTTGCGCTGCCGTATGCGCTAGAAGAAGCAATATCAGAAGACGTTGATAATATGCATTTTTCATGTCGTGACTGGAAAGTCGGCGAAGCAAGCACCGTGTTGGTCGTGGCAAAAGATAAAATGCAATATTGGCAAGCTTTGGCCAACGATAACCAGCTACCCGTAGAGCAATTACTGCCCGATTATGCATTATTGCCGTTTCACGACTCTGCCGATTATTCAATTGCATTGAGCGGTCAACAAGTCTTGACCAATCACAGTAATGCCCAAGGCGTGAGTTTGGATCCTGATCTGATTGATGTCTGGATAATGGATGTCCCAATTGCTGAGACCATTGCTGTTAATGATCAGGCGTTAACAGAACGCTTGATTGCTGAATACCCCGATCGAGATTTTCGCCACTGGCCATTTGGAAATAAAATGGCGCATTGGCTTGATTACGCTTCTACATTTGATGTTAACTTATGGTCAGATCAATATAGACCAAACGTTGGCAATAAAGCTTGGCGTGCCTTTGCCTTATCTGCAGCTGTGTTTATTGCGGCAATTGTCGGTGTTTTATTGTACGACACCTATCGATACTTGAGTCTGCATAGTGAGATTAAAAGTATTCATAAAGAGTCTGCGGCTTTATTAAAACAGCACTTTCCAGAATTAGACTATGTTGAACCTAGTAAAGAACGAGCGTTTATGGAGCGCGCCATTGCGAGCCAAGGTGGAGTGGGGCAGGCAAATAGTGTGCAAGCGATGTTGGCGGATACCGCTGATGTATTACGTCGTCAGAACGCCACGATTACCAATATGGTTTTTCGAGACTCGCAATTGATTATCACCTGTTTGTTGAATGATTTTTCGCAAGTTGACCGTATTCGACAGCAATTAAATGCACGGCCACGTTTAAGCGCGGATTTGCAGTCATCTTCTAATAAAGATGGTGCAATTAAGGCCGATTACGTGATTAAAGCGACTTAGGTTTTCAAACTCAGATCTTCAAACTTAGACCTTTAGTGAGACTTAAGTTGTTTAACAAGAGATAAAAATGGATAACATAATTACCTCAATCAAAAAATACTGGCAAGAGCTTGAATCTCGTGAACGGCTAATGCTGTCTTGGGGTAGTTTGATTGTTGGCGCTATTTTATTTTACGCGCTTATTTGGCAGCCATGGCATCGAGCCATCTCGCATATGGAAAGCGTTATAGAACCACTACGTACAAACTTGGTCTGGATGCGTCAGCAATCAGAGCACCTAAGTAGTGGTGGTGCTGTGACTAAGTCTCAGGCTAAAGGTGTTAATGAATCGCTGTTGTCAATTCTTGAAAAAACCGCCCAACAGTACAATGTACGCGGCGCAATTCAGCAATTAGTGCCAGCACAGCAAGGCAAACAGGTCAGTGTTGTATTGGAAGAAGCCAATTTTAATCAGTGGGCGCGTTGGATTGATGTGCTATTGACGCAATACGCCGTGACGATTTCGCAACTCACGGCCGAGCGTGATGACGACAAGCCTAACATCGCGGAAATTCGTGTTACTTTTGAACGAATTTAATGAGTTCTATTTGCACTAATTTGTTGTTGCTCGTTTGAGTAAAGCCGTAATAATTTAAACGTTGTAACCATTTAAAAGTCATAATAATAAAAAAGCCCGCGTCAGAAAAATCTAACGCGGGCTTTTTTTACTTTCTGTCAGCGTTTATATTTTAAACGCTGTCTGACAATCTATTTAATAGCGTCAATCATGTAGTCAACAGCGGCTTTGACTGATTCATCACTTAATGCTGTGTTGCCGCCTTTTGCTGGCATATACCCAGCTGACCCTTGGTAACCATTAATAGCGTTGGTATAAAGCGCCTCAGCGCCTTTGGCAATGCGATCAGACCAAGCATCTGCGTTGCCAGTTGCAGGGGCACCAGCAACACCAGCACCATGGCATGCAATGCAGCTTGAATAAGCTTGTTCGCCTGTTAATACAACTGGTTCGGCTACTACAGCAACGGCTGTTTCCGCGGCAAAATTACCAACAGGCGCAAGTCGTTCGGCAATTGCCTGACTGTTTTCAATGTCAGATCGTTCATCTAATCTGGCATTGACATCGCTTGAAGCAAAAGAGGCCAATATCATAATTATCACCGTCAGTACGGTCATTGCAATAATCATGATGATAAAAAGACGACCAAAGGTCGAGTCATTCATTTGTTCTTCGCTCATAGCTTACCTTTTTCGTTTAACTTGCGTCGCTTAGCATTGTATGCAAACACAGCGTTTGCATGGTTAATTCTGTGTTGTTTGATTGTGAGTTGATCTGCTTTTGATATCTCACTAAAGCAGCTGCACAAAATCGTGCGCGATTATAGCCTATCTGTTGAACAGTAAAAACAGTTTTTCAGTTACTTTTCTAGCGCTTAATATTTGCTGTGCTCAACCTTTGAATAATGAACCTAAAACGCCGCGAATCATGCGTCTGCCAAGTTGCGAGCCAACGGCACGTGCTACACTTTTTGCAAAGGCTTCGGTGGTCGATTGCCTTGAAGAGCTGCGTTTACGTGTTTTGGCTGCTGCTTTTGTTTTAGCTTCAGCCGCTTCACGGGCCTGCTCCTCACGTTCGATGGCTTCTTCTTGCGCGGCATTTTGCTCAGCGCGTTGCGCAAGCATTTCGTAGGCTGATTCGCGGTCCAGGGCTTTATCGTATCGGCCACGATATGGTGAGCGACCAATTTGTTCGGTGCGTTCTTTATTATTCATCGGCCCAATACGAGATTCCGGCGGGCGAATTAGAACTTGTTCAACTTGGGTTGGAATACCTTCCTCGTCTAAAACACTGACAAGTGCTTCACCAACGCCGAGCTCTGTGATTACGTCGCCAGTATTGATGCTTGGGTTTTCACGAAACGTGTCTGCCACAATACGCACCGCTTTTTGGTCTTTAGGTGTAAATGCTCGCAAAGCATGTTGAATTTTTAATCCGAGTTGACCCAATATTTCTTCAGGTATATCCAATGGACTTTGAGAAATAAAGTAGATACCAACGCCTTTTGAGCGAATTAGTCGAACGACTTGTTCAATTTTCTTGACCAACACTTTTGGTGCGTCGTCGAACAACAAGTGAGCTTCGTCAAAAAACATCACGAACTTTGGTTTATCGGCATCACCGACTTCTGGCAAGGTCTCAAATAGTTCGGATAGTAACCAAAGTAGAAAAGTTGAATAGAGCTTTGGGGAACTTTGTATCAGTTCGCTTGCGTCTAAAATGTTAACGACACCACGTCCAGAAAAGTCATGACTCATTAAATCAGCCAGCTCAATTGCAGGTTCGCCAAGCAGAAATTCAGCGCCTTGCTCTTCAAGCACTAATAAACCGCGCTGGATTGCGCCAATACTCGCGGTGGCAATATTGCCGTACTCAGATTTTAGCTCTGCGCGATTGTCACCCATCCAGATCAGCATGGAGCGCAAGTCTTTTAAGTCTAAGATCAAGAGTCCTTGGTCGTCGGCAATTTTAAAGCAGGAATATAAAATGCCAGTTTGTGTTTCGTTGAGCTCTAACAGGTTTGACAGTAGAAGCGGGCCTATTTCACTGACTGTAGTGCGAATAGGGTGGCCTTTCTTACCAAACAAATCCCAAAACACCACAGGGTTGGCCTGCATTTGATAATTTTCAATGCCGATGGTGTCAATCCGTTCACCTATTTTGGGATGCGGTTTCGCCTCTTTGCCAATGCCAGAAACATCGCCTTTTACATCAGCTAAGAAAACGGGGACACCAATTTTAGAAAAATTCTCGGCTAAAATTTGTAATGTGACAGTTTTCCCGGTGCCTGTTGCACCAGCGACCATGCCATGTCGATTTGCCATGCTGGCATTCATCCAAACAGTTTGGGAGCCATTGCCACCAATTAGAAGGTCATTATTGTTGCTCATAAATGTTAGGTATTATTCTAATGTTTCTCAACTTGCAACGTTATCACATCTGCCGAATTGCCTCTATCTTTGTTTACTTAAGCAGTTTATCTGTCGAAAAAAAATATGGATGTGTTGTAAACCATTGTTTTTGGCAAGGAAATTTGCAATTTGGCTCACTTACTTTTACATTGTCTTAATAATAAATTAAACACCCATGCATCCCCGTTGATCATTGATGGTCATCGTTGGCGTAAAATGGCTGTATAAAGTATTTTAAGATCAATTTAGTACTATTGAATTATAAGGTGGATCATGAGAGTAGTCATTTTAGAAGACGATCAAGACCAAGCGGAGTTGCTGACCGCTTGGTTACAAGAAGAGGGGCATCAATGCACAGTTTATGCAGATGGTACTGCGTTTATTCGTGGCTATACAAAAGATAGCTATGACCTTGTGTTGCTGGATTGGATGGTGCCAAATGCCAATGGTATCGAAGTTCTACAACATTTACGTCAGCACTTAGATCCCGTTGTGCCAGTTGTGTTTATCACGCAAAGAGATGCAGAACAAGATATTGTCAAAGCTTTAGAGAACGGCGCAGACGACTATATGACTAAGCCTGTTCGTCAGTTTGAAACAGTGGCTCGAGTTAAAGCGATTGCTCGGCGTGTTGGTTATGGTGATGAAAATACGGCTGATAATTATGATTTTTCTCCGTATAAAATCGATACTAAATTGCGAAAAATACATTTAAACGATGCTGAAGTAGAGATGACTCAAAAAGAGTATGAGTTGGCCGTTTTCTTGTTTAAGAACCTAGGTCGAGTAATTTCCCGTGGTCATTTGCTCGAAATGGTTTGGGGTACTAGTTCTAAATTAAATACTCGAACAGTTGACACGCACATGAGCCGCCTAAGAACTAAATTAAAACTAGATGATCAGCAAGACTGGCAATTAACGTCAGTTTATCGGCATGGTTATCGGCTTGAGAATATAGCTTAGACAGCAAAATAGCGTTAAGCTTAAGCTGTTGTAATGAAATGTAAAATGCCGAAAAAAGTATTTTACAAAAAAATCTAAATATTTATGTTGGTATTGAATTAATGCTAATTATTGGAGAATGTGATGACCGATAAGAATAATAGACAGACCGCCGAAATCATTAACCCAGGTTTGGGTGATATTGAAAAAGTTAGAGATATTTTATTTGGTAAGTATGTTGCTAATTTTGATAAGCGTTTTTCTGAGCTCGAAGCGCGCTTAGAGGCTGATGTGGAAAAATTAAAGGAGCGTTTGAGTGAAAAAATCATCAGCATGGATGATGCCGTCAACCGCTCGCTTGAACGAATCGATAAACAAATTGCCAGCGAGCAGTCTGATCGTGACTCGCAACTTTCTGAGTTGCAGCAAAGCTTATCGCAAGCTGAGAGTGCGTTGAATTCGTCAATTAGCTTAATGGAGGATCAGGCGAATCAAGATTTAACTACTCTGCGTGAAAGCATGCAAGCAGGTCATCAAGAACTAGTTGACCAAACTAAGTCACTGCAAGCTGAGTTGCTCGAGCAGTTAGAGGATCAAAAACAAGCTCTTGAGGGCGATAAAGTTGGTCGCCAAGCATTGGCATTAATGCTTGATGAAGTGGCAGTAAAGCTTCGCGCTAGTTAATATCATTAAAAGCGTTGAGCGCTCCTAATTAAAGCGAACCATGTGGCTAACTTTAAAGTTGTTATGTTTAAGGCTGTCAGTACGTTCAGGGCTGTTAATCAGTTCAAGACTGTTAATCAGTTCAAGACTGTTAATCAGTTCAAGACTGTTAACCAGTTCAAGACTGTTAATCAGTTCAAGACTGTTAACCAGTTCAAGACTGTGAGATTTCGCGCATGAGTCACATGGATCAAGAAGATCAACTTACCGAACTGCGACATTTAATTGTCGGTAACGATAGCGAGCAACTTGCCAAACTTAAAGCGCGAGTTGAAAGTATCGATGCCAGAACTCGCGATGTGGCTGAAGTGCTGCCGCCCGCTATTCGACATGGCCTCGAAACCGACGATAGTTTAATCAAGACTTTAAGTCGACCTGTTTCAGAAAGTTTAAAAATTGCGATTCGCAAAGAACCCATGGAATACGCCGAGATACTCTATCCGGTAATGGCGCCATCTATTCGCCGAGCAATATCGCAAGCGATTAGCTCATTGTTAGTGACGATAAACCGCACGATGGAGTCAGCAACAACGGTAAATGGTTTACGAACGCGTTTGCAATCGTTTAAAACGGGTATTCCATACGCTGAGTTAGCTTTACGGCGGTCGTTAGTATACCGCGTTGATCACATCTATTTGATTGATCGCGACAGCGGGCTATTAATTGATGAAGTCGCTTCAGCTGATGCACAAAGTTTAGACAGTGATGCGATCAGCGCGATGTTTTCAGCTATCCAAAGCTTTGTACAAGACTCGTTTGCTGCTGATGAAAGTTCACGCTTAACCGACTTAAAGGTTGGTGAGCATAATGTTTGGGTGGCGCATGGCCCGCGTGCGATGTTGGCTTGCGTTATATACGGCGATGCGCCAGAAAGCTTGAAAGCGCAGTTATACGATACGCTGGATAATATACGCACTGAATATGCGACTGAAATGGCTGAGTTTACAGGCGATGCCAGTGGTTTTGCTGATGTTGATCACCATATTGAACCGTTGCTGCAGTTGCAATTAAAAGATGAGCATTCTGCTGAACAAAAAAATAGCACGCCCGTTTGGCCATGGTTAATATTACTATTGGTTGCAGGGTATTTTGCCGTTACATATGCAATTCAAGCCAGCAAACTAAGCACCGTTGAGTATTATCTTAAGAAAACACCAGGAATTGCGATCACCGATGCCTATTGGCGTAACGGTAAAATTGTTGTTGAAGGCTTGAAAGACCCTGATGCTAAAGTACCTTTTGCAACGCTTAAAGCCCATGGTGTCGATGACAAGAAGTTAGAATTACAGACAATTCCATTTCGGTCTTTAGAAAATGAGATGGAATTACAGCGTTTTGGTGATGAGTTAGCATTACCCAGTGGCGTGCAACTTGAGATACGCGAAAATAAAACCCATTTGCATGGTGAAGCCCCTGTTCAATGGTTGCTTGATAATGATGCCCGAATTGGGCAGTTGTCCGCTGATAAGCGTTTAGACATTACACAATTATCACCATCTTTAGAATCGGTATCCGATATTTTACGAGCTAACTTTGAACCCAGTGATATTAAAAAGTTCCAGATGAATAGTTTGCCCAAGGATGGCCGAACAGTGTTACAAATTAGTGCAGATGTATCAGCGCAAAAGTTTTCTTTGTTGGCTAACTTGTTTGCCCGTAATAGTTGGGTTGATGTTGTAACAGAGCGCACTATTGAAGGCGTACGTTAAGCGATTATTGCTGGATTTTTAGTATTAAAAGTATTCATGATCAAAAAGAAAATATGCATGGTTGGTGATTTTGCGGTGGGTAAAACCAGCTTAACGCAAAAATTTGTTAACAATGTCTTTTCCGATAAGTATCTAACCACTATTGGCGTTAAGATCGATAGTGTTGAATTAGATGAAACCAAGCTCATTATTTGGGATGTGGCTGGCCGTGATTCCTTGTCACCAATTAATGCCAGTTATCTTGTAGGGGCAGCTGGAATAGTTCTGGTAGCGGATGGTACCCGACCTCAAACGGTTAGCGATTTAGCCCAGCTATGGCAAGTTGTGGAACAGCGTATTGGTAATGTGCCAGCGGTTGTGGCTCTGAATAAGTGCGATCTTGAACAATGGCACGTCAGCGATGAAATTTTTCAACAGTACGAACAACGTGGTTGGAATTGTTTCGAAACCAGCGCAAAGAACAGCCATGGCGTTAAAGAGATGTTTGAATGTTTGAACAATAAGATTCAGTAGATTGATAAATTGGACCAAGTATTAAAAGACGTAGTCGGTATAGACAGTAACAGTGAACCAATATATCCAAGATAGAATAAGCCAATATGTAGTCGAAAAACTGCAAATTGCTTATGTTTGTGTGGATGACGCAATGGTGGTTAGCGATGTTTCTAGCAATTTACGTGACTATGGTTATGGTGATGTGGTCACTGGAGCTAATGTAGAAGATCACCTTGATTTCATGGTTGGTCTAGACAGTGAAACCGCACTTGAGCTGCCAGTGGTTGCCAGCCCATCAGGAATGCCGCTATCAGTCAGCTTGTTACCTGAAGATAAACGCTTGATGGTACTAATAAGTGACGCGAGTCAATATTATGAGCAACGCCAACAACTACAGCAAAAAGCCAACGAAAACGAGTTGCTATTAAATCAACAAGAAAAGTTAATGGCTAATTTGGAGTTAGCTTCAAAAGAATTGGCTAGAAATAATCGTCAGCTCGAAGAAGCGTCGCGCTTACAAACCAGTTTTTTGTCCGGTGTTTCACATGAATTTCGTACGCCATTAACCTCGATTCTTGGTTATACGGACCTAATTTGTCAAAAACTGGAAAAAAATTGTCCTAATAGTCATCAGCTGACTGGCGAAGAAATTGATAACGGCGAAGAGCATTTACGTGCCGTGCAGCGTTCAAGCAAACATTTATTGTCGTTGGTGGAGAATTTATTAGACCACGGTAAGCTTGATTCAAACGAAATGCTGATTCGTCCGCAAACAGTGGTGCTTTCTGAAGTGTTCAATGATGTGAACATACTTCTTAGTCCGCTAGCCAGTGCAAAACACATAAGCTTGTACATGCAATTAGATTTTTCTGATGAACTACGCGTAGTTATCGATGACAGTCGCTTGCGTCAATGTTTGGTTAATCTTGTCGGTAATGCGATTAAATTTACCGATGAAGGCATGGTGAAAGTACATGCGCAAATGTTTGACGATCAACTCAGTGTGCTTGTCGAAGATACTGGTATTGGTATCAGTGAAGATGATTTGCAAAGCATTCTTTTACCATTCTGGCAGGCTGCAAATACGGGCAAAGTTGGCACTGGTTTGGGGTTAACCATAACTGAAAAAATTATTAACCTGATGGGGAGCGAGTTGAAGATTAGCTCAGTATTGGGTGAGGGCTCTAAAGTCAGTTTTGATTTTTCGGCGCCAGAAGCGCAATTTGATACAGCGACCGAAAGTTCAAGTCGTGAACTGTTTGATCAACAAAAGCCGGTAGGCCAAAAGCTCGCAAATAAAAAAATGAAGGTTTTGCTTGCTGAAGATGATTACGATATTGCGTTAATAGTTGAAATAATGCTGCAAGAAAATAATGTTGATATATTGCACGTCGAAAATGGTGATTTGGCAATTAAAGCCCTACAAAAACAGAGTTTTGATTTGGTCTTAATGGATATAAATATGCCCGTCGTTGATGGTTATGAAGCAATTTCTACGCTAAGAAAAAAAGGTGATAAAACGCCCATTGTCGTCATGAGTGCGTCTGCATTAGACGCGGATCGAAGCCGCGCAAATGAGGTTGGTAGCGATGGCTATTTGCTTAAGCCGATAACGCAAGAAGAGTTAAGTCTTATTATAGAACAGTTTTGTTAGTTGATAAGCACTGTCGTTAAGTATCGAAATGGCTTATTCATTTGATTGGACAACTCATTTACACACATAAAATTACAACGCAAATATTATAGGCGCGAGCAATTTTGCCAAACAAGATAATGGATACAGATAACCCTAAACTCGTACAAATTAAAGAGCGTTACCGCCTTAGTCTGACAGATAAAGCTCAGAGCTTTAAATCGAAGTTGGATTTGTTGAATAAGCCTGAACAAGACATAGAGCAAACCGTTTATGAGTTAAAAGACATGCTGCACAAACTCGCCGGTTCTGCCGGGATGTATGGCTATAGTCAAATCTCTCAAGACGCGCGATCTGCTTTAGACAGCTGTAATCAAGAAGATGTTGATGACCTTAAAGTTCGATTAAAGCGTCTTCAAAGTTTGCTACGCAATAGCGCTTAACGTTAGACTGTTTAAATAAATAATAATTCTAATAATTCTGAATAAATGAGGTGGCGGGATGCGTTGGCGAGGTAGACGAAAAAGTGACAACATAGAAGATCGACGTGGGCATGCGGTTCCTAGACGCGGGCGCGGCAAAGCAATGGGTGGTGGCGGAATGCTACTGTTGTTGGTGGTTGGTTTATTTTTTGGTCAAGATGTTTCGAACTTGCTAGCGCCGCTGTTAAATAATAGCCAGCAATCATATCAAGCACCTGCACCGGCGACGGTTGCGCAAAATGATGAAGCTGCACAATTTGTTTCAGTCATATTGGCAGAAACAGAAGATACTTGGAATACAGTGTTTGCAAAAATGGGGCGACAATACCGTCCGCCCAAACTGGTGCTTTATTCTGGTCGTGTTGAGTCAGCCTGTGGTGTTAGTTCGTCGCAATCTGGCCCATTTTATTGTCCTGGTGATTATAAGGTTTATATCGACTTAAGTTTTTTGCATGAGCTACGTCAAATGGGCGCACCGGGTGATTTTGCGTTTGCTTATGTGATTGCTCACGAAGTAGGGCATCATATACAGAACTTAGTAGGCATTGCTCGTGATGTTCGTGCGGAACAATCTCGAAGCAATAAAGCGCGAGCAAATGCCTTATCGGTAAAAATGGAATTACAAGCCGATTGCTTGGCGGGTGTTTGGATTAACCACACCGAAAAACGCAGTCGTATTTTAGAAGAAGGCGATATTCAAGAAGGTTTAGACGCGGCTGCTGCAGTTGGTGATGATCGACTCTTACGTCAAGCTGGCCGAACCGTGAGTCGCGAAGCATTTACCCACGGCAGTTCTCAAGAACGCATGCAATGGTTCAAGCAAGGCATGAGCCGTGGCGATATTCAGTCGTGTAACACATTTAGTTAAGTCTTAGAGATAACGTTTCTAATTCAAAATGAGTTATGTATCCTTTGTTTTTGGGAGCTCATAGGGTTGGTGCGCATTCACTCTA
>CAZOBR010000062.1:0-13349 GCA_964578035.1 uncultured Gammaproteobacteria bacterium | reverse complement strand
CCAGCTCTGGACTATCCTGTTCTAGCTCAAGGCTGTCTTCATCTAGCTCAAGGCTAAATGTTTCGATGCTTTGCGCTTTATCATCTTGTTCTGGAACCGTTGAGCTTTGCGAATCGAGTGCGCTTTGTAAATTATCGCTAACACCGCTCCAAACATTTTGGTCTCGTAAAAAGTAGGGTGCTTCTTGTTGATGCGTTTCGAGACTGTCTTGCATTGCTTGCACAAGATCATTGATCGCTTGACGTTCGGGAACCTCAAGTTTCGTCTCGTTTTCATGCTTTTCGAGACACAATAATTCAGCCAAATTAAACGCATCGGCAATATCATTTAGGCCCATCGTTCGAGCATTGCCCAACAAGGTGTGAATACTGATCGAAATCACATCATCTGGTTTGATAAACAATGGATCAATCGACAATTGTTCGACAATCTTTGCAAGATTAGCGTTGGCTTCTTGCATAAAGACGTCTCGCACTTCTAGATTATCAAGCACTGAAAAAGAAGTGCTTAAATCATCATCTGAATCAAATACGTCTTGATCAATCGAAACATCAAGTGGTTGATCATCGCCATCCAGTGACGCAACATCTATCAGTTCAGTGTCTTGCGCTGGTTCTTCAACAGCTTCTTCGCTAACGGGCTCTTCACTTAGTTCTAAAACTTGATCTTCAAGTGTTTGTTCCTCAACTTCTTGCTCTGGAACTTCAACAAGTTCCTCCACGCTAGAAGTAATAGTATTATCAACAACACCCTCAATAATAGGTGCAATTGTCTGTGCTTGACTGTCTAAATCAACCGCCTCTGTTTTTGCACTCCATTCGGAGGTGTCAATTCGGTGTTGGAACTCATAACGTTGTTCCAATTGATCTTCAAACTCATCTAAAGAGTCACGAGCAAAACCAAGGATCTCTGCATTTAATGGTTTTTCAGTATCCAGCACATAATTAAACAAAGACTCACTGAACCAAGCGACCTCACCAATATTATTCAAGCCCACCATACGGGCGCTGCCTTTTAAGGTGTGGAATGCTCGGCGCAATTCACGAATCGCATCTCGATTGTTTAAATCTACTTGGCAATTCTGGTACTGCAAATTCGCTTGCTCGAGCACTTCATGACTTTCTTCAATAAAGACGTCAAAAATGGCGTCATCAACGATCGGCACTTCGCCTTCATCCACTGCATTCTTTTTACCAATTTCTGTCGAACTCAGTATTTCTTGCTCAAGATCTGGCGCTTCATCACCAAGCTCTTGTATATCCATTTCATCATGAATTAACACGCCACCATCTTCACCTTCAATGGCTGATTTTTTATAAGCAAGTTCTGCTTCATCGGCCAGCTCTTGTTCGGTTTCTTCAGTACCGTAGAGCTGAATAATATGCTCAGTAATACTGGCCATATTATTTTGTAAATTGGTTGTTATATTGTCTGTTAAAAAGGCGGGCTCTTGAGAAATAACATCAATCAATCGATTCTGTTCTCTAACTAAGTGCTCGACTTCAGCTAATTTAGTTTTTCGCGCAAGCGAGTTTAAATCACGCAAACTGGCCTTTAAGCTTGTAAACAAGTCAAAATCGGATTGATTAGCCAACCATGAAAACAATGAGCCTGACGCATTGTCGAGTAAGTCTTCAACATCGTCGCGTGATACTTTTTTACCAATGGCTACTTCCAGATCGGTAATACTTCGATCGAGCAAGTAATCCATGTTGCCGCGACCCGCTTGCAGTCCTTTGACATATTCTTCCATCGTGCCAATCGCAATCGCCAATGCTTCAGTCAATGGTCTGGTCGCTTCAACCTCGCCTTTTTCAAGCGCCATAAACTGGTCTTCGGCCATTCGTAATAATAGGCCGACCTTCTGCTCACCTAAAACCTGCAAGGCGCCACGCACCTGGCGGATTTTTACATCAATACCATTAAGCAGTTCACGTTGTTTTGGTTGTGCAGAAAAACTTTCGAGCTTTTCTTCAATATCTTTTAGGTTTTCTTCAACCTCATTACCTACTACGTCTAATAATGCTTGACGCTCACTGGTGGTGATATGTGCGCCATCCATTTCAGGCGTTAATTGCTCTTGAGAAATAAGGGCACGCAAGGCACTGAGTTTTAGTTCACCGCTTTCTCGCCAGCCATCGTCTATTTCTTCGGGATGCAATACACTGCTTTCAATAAACATCACGGCAGACGCTAAATGGAAACTGGTGTCATCATCGGGTTCAACAATGCCTTTGCGAATAGCCACCATTGTGTCGCTGGTAGCATTGACAACGTCATTGACTACACTCACATCGGTTTCTTTCAGCAACGCTTTGAACTCATCGAGCTGATCAATTATTGCCAATAGCTCTTTGCTGTCTTGCTGTTCGTTTTCGAAGAAATGCGTTATTTTTTGGCGCAAGCTTTGTAATGACAAATTATCGTTGTCACGCAAACGAACTAAGTTCGTTCGTAATTCTTCGACGCCAACACTGTCGTTAGTTACTTTTAAGGCTGGGAAAAAGTTTTGTAGCTCAAAGGCGTCGCTAACTTCATCCATCCGAGCGCTGCGTTTTTCACCAACGCCTGTGTAAAACAACATGATCTTGATAAGTTCTTCACCTGGATCACTGACTAAGCCCGACTCGCCTTGTAATTCCAGTTTACGAAACCGGTCATCAATCTGACGAAAAATACGACTATGAACCGCTTTATTACCAAGGTCGTTTAGCTTCACATAATCAACATAGGCAGAGGTGACCCACCAAAGTCGCGCTACCGAGCTAAACGTGCTCATCTGCAATAGTTTGTCAACCACCGTGCCGATTTTATCCATGGCCACATTGTCACTATCACGCAACCATTGCAATAAAAACGATTGATAATAAACGCGCAATGCAACTGCGCGCTTAATGTAAACATTGTCTCTAAGCGCCTTTTGCGAATTGACCTCTGGAAACACATCAATCATTGGTGAGAACAAGTTAGATATCTCAACTTCTTCTAAGCCACGCTGTGCTCTTATTTGGTTAATTAACTCAACGACGTCGATTGGGTTGTCGGGCAAGCCCTGTTCAATACGCGCAAACGCATCTTTGAGCGCCGCGAATGCACTATCAATTAGCACAACAAACGATGCTTTACGAATTCTCGAATCAGGCGTATTAAAGTCTTCGACCAAACGCTCGCTTTCTAAAAATAATTGCGCAAGCGATTTGAATTCCAACATTTGCAAGGAGCCAACGACTTGATGCAAATGGTTCAGTAAACCAAACAATAAATCTTTGTTCTCACTACTAATGAACTCTTGAAGGTCTTGATTTGCCTGGTCAAGCGTTTGCTCTACCTCGCTCTTTACCCACTTAAAGGTTTCAAGATCTATGTTGGCGTATATAGACATATTAAATCGCTGTTAGCTATTTCGTTTATTCGCGTATTTTTTTAATTATCGTGATGTTGTTTTATCTATGCTCTAAAACGAATTAACTGGCTGGCAGTTTGAAACGCGATACAGATGACTCCAACTCTTTTGCTAGCTCTAACAGTTTCGCGATTGAGTTAGCAGATTCTTGCGCTTTGCGTGACGTATCGGTTGATGAATCACTTACCTCACTTACCTGCTCCGACACTTTTGTTACCACGTCTGCTTGCTGATTTGAGCCGACAGAAATTTGCTCAACCAGACCTGATAAATTTTTAGACACTTTTTCAATTTCAGCCAGTGCGCCACCT
This sequence comes from uncultured Gammaproteobacteria bacterium, assembly GCA_964578035.1. Taxonomy (GTDB): domain Bacteria; phylum Pseudomonadota; class Gammaproteobacteria; order Arenicellales; family Arenicellaceae; genus Arenicella. The sequence goes on along the minus strand of CAZOBR010000062.1, from coordinate 9,635 downwards.
GCGGAGTCAGCAACACGTGTACCTGCGACCACTTGCTGTGTTGCTTTTTCCATCGACAGTACCGCGTCATTGGTATCGTTTTGAATGGTGGTTACTAGCTCACCAATTTTCTTGGTCGCTTCGGTTGATCGTTCTGCCAAACTTTGCACCTCATCCGATACAACCGCAAAACCGCGGCCGGCTTCACCGGCCATCGACGCTTGAATTGCCGCATTCAAAGACAAGATATTGGTTTGTTCAGCGATGTCATCAATCAGTGCCACAATGTCACCAATACGCTGCGAGCTTTCACCCAGTCGCTTGATCCGCTTAGACGTATCTTGAATCTGTTCACGCATGTTTTCCATGCCTTCAATGGTGTCTCGCACCGCTTGCGCGCCTTGTTCAGCAGCTTTAATTGATTCGCCCGCCATTTTTGATGAGCTGTTGGCTTGTTCTGACATTTTGCGCATCGACAGCGACACAGTCTGCATCAAGTTCGCCGCTGAGGATATCTCGTCGGCCTGCGCGATGTTCGAACTAGAAACCGATTGTGCGTTACTCACCGCCAACTCAGATTCATTTGCCACCTGAATAGAGGCGCGGTTAATTTGTGATACCAGCTCGCGCATCTCGACCACCGCAAAGTTAACGGAGTCGGCAATCGCGCCAGTAATTTGGTCGGTTACCTCGGCTTCAACGGTTAAGTCTCCATCCGCCAGCGCGCTCATCTCATCCAGCAATTTAAGAATAGACTCTTGCTGTTCAGCTAGCGTTTCAGATGCAACACCGTCACTTTGTATTGAGCCGCTGGCTTGGACTCGGGCATAACGCCATAATGCATAGGCCGCTATCAAGCCGAATAAGATTGGCAAAATACTAATCGCTTGGCTTAAAAAGCGCACAAAACCAGATTGGTTTTGTGCGGTATTCGTAACCGCTAAAAGTTCACCCGATTTAGTGCGTAACTGATCTAAGGTATTGCGCGATGCTGACATTGCGCTGGCGCGTTCACCTATTTCGATAACACGCGTTTCAAGATCATCGTATTGCTCTTTTAATGACACCGACGCAGTGCTGACCACCGCTGCGGAGTTACTAACAATACGATTCAGCGTATCTTGCAAGCGCACGACTAAGCCACTTTGTGAATTAGATAATTGCGCTAGATTTTGATTTGGTAAAAAGTAACCACGAGTCGTGCCCGACAAACGACTCAAAATACCATTCAAGTTCGAAGCTTCTGATGTCAAAAATAAATACTTGTCTTTTGACTTACCTGTGTTCTTATTTCGACCCTCTTTAGCAACCGCCTCTACAAAGCTCACCGATGAGCTCACCGTTTCATTAAGCTTATTGGTCAAACCAAAAAGTTTTGACTTCAGCTCGTCTACTTGCGGTTCATTACCGACAAAGGCATCTGTGTGACCTTTATATTCTGCCCAAAGGCTTTGTACTGATGCGTTATCACTGTTATTGCCAAAAAAGCTGTTTGCCGCTTTTGCATACACTGAAGACGGTTGTGACATTCGATTGACACTGTTTTGCGCATTCTCAAGACTCTGCTTAAATGAATCATAACGACCATTTGCAGTCAGCGCTTGGCTTGCATAAGAGTTGGTCAAACTTAAGTCTCGTGAAATATCGTTGGCGATCGTCATACGATTTTTTTGCGCATCCAACATCGGCGCCAACAACAGTGTTAATAATAAAATTAGTACTAGACTAATTCCCGCTACTATCAACCACCCTCGGCCGCTGCCAGATGAAGTACTTTGTTCAGCAACCGTTTGATCCGCATCTTGCCCAAATAAATCATCATCAAAGTCTTCGTTCTCTATTTCATCTGCGCCTACTTCGGCTTCATACAACTCTTGCAGATCACCTAAATCATCATCACCCATTAGATCGAGATCATTATTTGAATTACTCATTGCCTTTCACCTTTAATTTACCACTTCTTATAAAACACTCATTCTTGTTATTTTTGACTGAACTTTTAACTACTTTATTTTTCCTACTCTGATTTTGCCTATTTTAAAAGTTAAGCCGTTTATTGAACTTCTCTAAATTGTTCTGAAGAAATCAACGCATTGATATCAAGACGAAACCAGTCTTGACCATCTGCTGTATAACCATCTTCAACGTACGCCGCCAAACCTTCTAGCTGATCTTTCTTACTTTCAATGTCTTTGATAGTGCTGGAATCGTCAAAGTAACGAAAACCAATCACGCGATTAATCAATAATGCACTTTGGCTTTGCTCATCATTCAACAACAACAGGTGACCACGCGATGCTTGAATAGTACGCCCAAAACCTGCCAGTAAAGACAGATCACTAACTGAATACAAAACACCTTTAGAGTTAACTAAGCCGCGCATCCACAGTTTTGTTTGCGGCACGGCCATTAAACCTTCGCAGGTAGAAACTTCCTTAATATCTCGCGAGTCACAATAAAAATTTATACCGTTAACCGCAAAGGCAATATTTTTAACACCAGCAGACTGACTCACATAGCTTAAGCCTTGGGCTTCAAGCTGTTTGGCCTGTTGCTCAATGTTACTTAATAATTCAAATGCGGCGTTTTCACTCATGCTTAATGTCTCAGGCCCGTTTTAGAAGTATTCCAAAAGAAAGGCGGTTAATTAAATATTGTTTTTAACTTTTCTAACAACAACTTTGGATTAGCAGGTTTCACCAAATAATCGATAGCGCCTTGTCGTTGCGCCCATACTTTATCTGTTTGCTGAGATTTTGAACTCAACATGATTATTGGAATGTTCGCTGTTTCAACATCTCGACTAATGGCACGTGTCACCTGAAAACCGTTCATTTCAGGCATAACAACATCCATCAAAATACAATCTGGCTTTAAACGTTTAGACTCTTCAACCCCTTGCTGACCAGATGACGCATACGAAACAGTATAGCCACCATGATCAAGAATTTTTTTGACGTATAAGAAATCAGTCTGTGAATCATCAATCACGAGTATGGTTTTATTTGACATAGTTAGATTTTATTCAATATTGCTTAATTTTTTCTTTTTTGATTACGACACGGTTACCAGCTTAAACGTATCGATTAATTGCTTCTAATAATTCGCTTTTTGTAAACGGCTTATTTATATGTTGCTCTGAACCAGCAACTCGACCTCGAGCGCGATCAAACAAACTGTCTTTGCTCGATAACATAATCACCGGCGTATTGCGAAAATAACTATTATTTTTGATCAACTTACAAGTTTGATAGCCGTCTAGGCGCGGCATCATAATATCGACAAAAATAATATCCGGCCGAGTATCGGTAATTACCGACATTGCCTCAAAGCCATTTGTTGCAGTATATACCTCATAACCCTCATTCTTAAGGATGGTCTCGGCGGTCATCCGAATAGTATTGCTGTCGTCAATAACCATGACTTTCGCGAGCGTATTGCTTGGAGCAGACGTATTTAATTCAGAAGACATATTAGAATATTTTTGATTGCTTGATGTTACGCGAGTGAATCAAAGATCATTGCTTCATAGTTCCTAGACCAGCACACACAACATTGTTAACGAAAGTTACGAAAGAGTTTTGATAAATTATTGTTATTAAACTCGTTATATCGGTATAAGATACACCAACATTGTTTTTTTGTTAACTGAAATTAGACACTTTAGTAGGTATCTTATTGAAATCCGGTATTTCGTCATCATTAACATCGTCTAAATACGCAGCCATTGCGTTATTGAATGCACGAAATTTACGATTATTTACATCACTATTTGGCTAACGTCAAATTAAGTCCATAACACTTATGTTTAATTACACGTTAAACTTATTCATAAACTTATAGAAACTGAGTCATCCCATGGATCAACATAACACGCAAAATTCAGCCGCCACAGTTGGTGATATACCGAACCTTGTAACGGCTTTAAGCGGGCCATTAGAAAAAATTGAAGAGTTGATGCTGGGCAATCAAAGCAAGATTGAGCAATGGTTTCGCCGCCAATGGGTTGAAACGCCAGCCCCCTTTTACTCCAGCGTTGATTTACGCAATGCGGGTTTCAAAATTGCGCCGGTAGACACCAATCTTTTTCCTGCCGGGTTCAACAATTTAAGTGCAGATGCCGAAGCCTTGTGTGTTCATGCAATTCAAACAGCGACTGAGCGACTTGTTCCATCAGCCTGCGGCATTTTACTGATTGCGGAAGACCACACTCGCAACTTATTTTATTGGAAGAACATTCAACGTTTGAGCCACTATATTCAATTGGCTGGTTTTGATATTAAAATTGGCTCGATCGACAGTGAATTACACGAGCCGCATGATATTGAGCTAGACGACGGTACGATTATTACGCGACATCCAGTTCGACGCGATGATGAAGGTCTCTATGTTGACGAATTTCGTCCATGCATTGTGGTTCTTAATAACGACATGAGTGGCGGCTTGCCTGATATTTTAAAAGACACAACACAACCCATCATTCCGCCTGCCGAATTGGGTTGGGCTAATCGCTTAAAGTCGATGCACTTTGGCCATTACAATGATGTCGTAGATGCGTTTTCTGAAGAGATGGGAATCGACCCATGGTTACTAAACCCAATCTTCAAAACGTGCGGCGAAATCAACTTTAAAGAACGCGAAGGTGAAGACTGCTTAGCAATCAAAGTGGCCGAAATTTTGCTGGAGATCAAAGCCAAATACAAAGAATACGGCATTGATGAAGAGCCATTTGTGTTTGTTAAATCCGATGCTGGCACATATGGCATGAATATCATGGTGGTTAAAAGCCCGGACGAAGTACGCGAATTAAACCGCAAGCAACGCAACAAAATGGATAAAGGCAAAGACGGCCATCACGTTAGCAATGTGATTGTGCAAGAAGGTGTATACACCTATGAGACATGGGGCGAGAACAACGATGTTGCCGAACCCGTGGTCTATATGATGGATCACTTTGTGGTTGGCGGGTTTTATCGCGTGCACACTAATCGCGCGAATGATGAAAATCTAAACGCCCCAGGCGCGCACTTTCAACCTCTACCGTTTGCCGAAGACTGCGTAAAAGCGAAACTCGGTGAAGGCGAAGGCTGCCCACCAAATCGTTTTTACACTTATGGCGTGGTAGCGAGGCTTGCATTATTAGCGGCTGCACGAGAACGAGCGGCCGTCATCTAAGCACAGTGTCATGGACGGTTTACATGCTTAAGTGTGCGGACAATTCTTTGTACACAGGCATTACCACCGATGTTGAACGTCGTGTTGACGAACACAATCACTGCAATAAAAAAGGTGCGCGCTACACGCGGGCGCGCCGACCTGTGAATTTAGTCTACCAAGAAGCCTGCACAAATCGAGCCCACGCCAGCCAGCGAGAATATGCGTTAAAGCAATTAAGCCATGCGCAAAAACTTGATTTGATTTGCGCATGAGTAAACGCAAGCTTAATCGTCGCCAAGAATGGCGAGCTGAAAAAATTCAACAAGAGCGCAATGCCCGCGCACTGAAAAAAGGACGTGAACTCGGCAAACAAATACAATCCGGCGAACTAAGCAGTGAACAAATTGGCTTGGTTATTTGCCGTTACAGTAAACACTTTGAAATTGAAGCTTTAGAAGGCAGTAGCAAAGGCACTATTCATAATTGTGTATCGCGCGCCAATTTAGGTACTGTTGTCGCTGGCGACACGGTGGTTTGGCGCTCAGGCGCGGACGACACCGGCGTGATTGAATCGCGCCTAGAACGCAAAAGTCTGCTCGAACGACCAGACAATTTTGGCAAACTAAAACCAGTGGCCGCCAACGTCGATCAAATGCTGATCATCATTGCACCAGAACCGGAACCACAGCCCAATTTAATTGATCGCTATTTAGTCGCGGCCGAACTGATGAATATTCGACCAATACTGGCACTGAATAAAGCCGACTTAATAAGCCCCGCGAACGAACATAAAATTGAAAAACTACTCAATACCTACAGCAGCTTAGGCTATACCACCACCAAAATAGTGAGCTCACGTCATAAGCAAGCCGAGCTAGCGAACCTACCCAAGCTAATAGACCAACGCACCAGCATTGTGGTCGGCCAATCCGGCGTAGGCAAATCATCGCTGATCAACACCCTATTACCCGAAGCAAAACTCGAAGTCGGCGGCTTATCAGCTAGCACCGGCGAAGGCACTCACACCACCACCAAAGCCAAACTGTTTCACTTACCCGCTGGCGGCAAATTAATCGACTCACCTGGCATCCGAGACTTCAGCCTCTGGCACATCGACACAGTACAGTTGCAACACGGATTTATCGAGATTTCAGATCGACTCGGCAGCTGTCGATTTAGAGACTGCAAACACGAAGAAGAACCCGGATGCGCGATATTAGAAGCCGTTGATAATGGTGAGATTGGTGAACAACGGTTTGCTAGTTATGAGCGGATCAAGATGGCTATTTTAGACCAACAGGCGAGAGGGTTGGTTTTGGGGGATTAGGGTTTCATTTTTTTGCATACTTTTAGCTATTCCGATAAATTTTTTATTTTTTGAGATTGGCACGGCCATGGCGGCCGTGCCAATCTAAATTAATGAGCTCAACCCAACGAAAGCACAAATCAAAAAAACTTAACGAGCAACCCCAAACTCATACCCCCCACTACTCAAAACCAAAGCAGCTTTCTCATCCACTTGTCCCTCAATCGCCTCGGTCACCCATTGATAATAAATACTACGATTCACTCTTGCCCAAATATCATAACGAACGCGTATATAAGGCACATTTTGACCTTGATACTCACGTAGTTCTACTGGGTGATCTTGACCAATAATGACTTGCTCGTGAGTATTGGTCACTGCTACCCAAGTATCATCAACATGCTCCATCTGATGCGCAACATAAGGCACATCAAAAACATCTATCGCGAGCTTTTCGACTGGCGTTACTAAATAATGTTGGCCGTTTTCAAACCATAAAATACTGGCAAATAAGCGCACCAATTTTTCTCGCAATATCGGATCGCCTTCGTGAAACCAATTACCTTGTTCGTCTATGCGAATATCAATTTCACCTAAGTGCTCAGGTTGCCATTTATCGACTGGCGGTTGAGATTGTTCGGCGATCTGATCAGCAATTTTTTTTAGTCTGTCCATCTAACAAGTATAACCTTGTGATGTTGATGCTGCATCGCTATGCTCATAAATATGTTCACTCTGCACCCACAATTAGCGAAAGACTGCATATCGCTTGGTAATTTAACCGTTTGCCAAGTTCTATTGTTAAACGACTCTCAGTACCCGTGGGTAATTCTGGTGCCGCGGCGCGATAACATCACCGAGTTATATCAATTAAATAAAGATGACCTAGCGCAATGCCAAGCCGAGTCAATTACGATGTCTAAATTATTGATGGCGCACTTTAATGGCGACAAGCTAAATACTGGCGCGCTCGGCAATTTGGTTCCGCAATGTCATTTGCACCATATCGTGCGTTTTAAAACAGATGCGGCATGGCCAAAACCGGTTTGGGGTGCTGTTCCGCCGGTTCCATATACAAAAGAAGCGCTGGCACAACTAACATCTGAATTACGTACGGCGATTAATGCCGCCTTTGCGGATCTTCAAGAATTTGTTTAACCAACTCCAGAACAAACCGAATGTTTAATTTGCCCAAAAACATATACATCATCGCGATTGTTATCTCCTTGAGCTTTTCAACCATGTCGATGATGGTATTGGTGGCTGGCTTACTCGGCGCGAAGATTGCACCTAGCCCGCATTTAGCTACGCTGCCGCTGGCGGTGATGGTGGTTGGTACAGCGATTTCTACGGTACCTGCGGCGATGATCATGCAACGCCTGGGTCGCAAAAAAGGTTTGAGTATTGGTTTAGTAACTGCTTTGTTTGGCGTTGGCGTGGCATTTTTTGCGGCCAGTAATGCGCACTTTTGGTTGTTTGTTCTTGCTTCTACCTTTTTGGGATTCAATGCGGCTTTTATTCAACAGTCTCGATTTATTATTTTTGAAAATGCGCATAACGAAAAACAACAAGCCGATGGGCTAACGCTGGGTTTACTAGCAAATTTATTTGGCGCGATTATTGGCCCATGGTTAGGCGCCAACGGTAAAGACTTAATTGCCTCGCCAGTTGGCTATGCGGGTTCATTTGTATTGATCGGGGTTGTATTGTGTATTGCCTTGATCATCTTGCTTTGGCAATTTCGTGATATTGAATCAATTGCAGCCTCTAATGAACAAACAAGCAAAGCATTAAAAGAAATTGTTTCTAACCCAGTGTTTATCATTGCCGCGGGCTCTGCTGCTGTTGGTTTTGGCGTTATGGCATTGGTGATGACTGCCACACCAATCAGCATGCATGAAGTAACGGGGCATTCTTTAGAGCATACGACTTTCGTAATTCAATCGCATATTGTTGCGATGTTTCTGCCCAGCCTTTTATCGGGCGTCTTACTCAAACGCGGTTACCGCATTCGCTTAATTTTGCTTGGGCTAGGCATCTACGTGTTCGTAACCGCCATTGCGCTGAACGGCATTAGCATAATGCACTATTGGTGGGCACTCCTATTACTTGGCATAGGCTGGAATTTACTGTTCTTAATCAGTACCGCTTTGCTGCCGCTATCGTATTCCGAACAAGACAAATTTAAAGCGCAAGCGGCCAACGACTTTTTGGTTTTCTCGTTTCAAGCAGTCGCATCGTTCGCTGCGGGCTGGCTACTGTTTAGCGTTTCATGGAATGGCGTTGTTTGGGTGGGCGCACTAATCAGTATAGTTTGGGCAGCAGTGGTGATACTGCTAATGCCCAAAGCACGGTTAATCATAAATAAAGCCATTAGTTAATTAGAATAGCCATTAGCTAACTAGAATAGCCATTCGCTAATAAAAGAGCCCTCAGCCAAAAAAACATTAGCCAAATTAGAACAGTACTACCATTTGAAAATAGCATTAATATGGTTAAGGTCGCGCTCAATGCGCCAAGGTCGCCAGCCAATAACTAAGTCTTTACACAAATAGCCAAACACTAAAACAATAAATGTGGCTGCTGGCCACATTATTGGCTGAATCAAAACACTGCCGCCAAAGCCGGACAACAATATTAAAGCACCTGCAATCACAAGCACACCACCAACTGCGGATTCAAAACAAATACAACTTACTTGCCGAGCTTCCTGCTGAGGTTTTTTACTAGAACCTAACAACCATAAATCGCGTAGCAAACTTTGCATTAACAATAAACCGGCTGACCACATTAGCACCGTGCCGAGAGGTTTTGTGTTGGCTACATCACCTGTCATGAACCAAACAATAGTGGCCAACACAGTAATGATCGCAATCTCAGATTTTTCTAATCGTGTCATTCTAATTTAGCAAGGCAAAGTCATTATTTTTTGATCATATCGCAATCAAGGATTCTTGTTGTGACGCATTAAACGTACAATACGTAGATGAAAGCGCCAGCCCCGATTTTATTCATTGTTTTTACCGTAACACTCGACGCGATGGGCGTAGGCTTAATCATGCCGGTTATGCCCGAATTGATTCGTGAAATACGCGGCACCTCAATTTCAGATGCCGCATTATGGGGCGGTTTAATGAGTTTCACCTATGCGGCCATGCAGTTTTTATTTGGCCCATTACTCGGTAATTTATCT
>CAZOBR010000061.1:10136-13504 GCA_964578035.1 uncultured Gammaproteobacteria bacterium | reverse complement strand
CAGCGTTCCTCTTTAAAAGAACAACGATAATGTTAGAGACTGAAGTTTGCTAGGGTGCACTTAACTATTCGCTTACGCTCTATCAACCTAGTACAGTGATTGTTAATGTGAGATTTCGAATCAGTTAATTCGAAATCTCACAATACGCTAAGAATGAAATACTCATTTTGTCATCAAGCTAAACAAATAAATTTGCAATGCGACTAATATACTGATTTATTAGTAGTTATCATGTTCTTGATGAGAGTGAACAATCGTTTTATCAGTATTCTGGCCGTGCCCTGAATAAATATTTAGGTTAAATCAACGCCGAGATATGGTTCCCATAAATCAAATGTGGCGACTGAAAAATGGACGTTGAACTTCCAACTAACGACATAGTAATTAAGGTCTATAGAAACTTTATGAAATCTGATCGAGCCCATATTCTGCATCTTGGTGAGAGAAAAGTACAAGAAAGGCGGCATACGCCTGAGCAGTTAGTCCACTCAATCCCACATTATATTCACACGGACATGCCGCAACAGCATGCTGATTTTTACTCTGGCTTATCTTATTTACCCATGTGCACAATGGATAGAATGGGGCGCCCTTGGGCCAGTATATTAGTGACTAGATCAGAACGCGACACATCAATTGGCGCTAGATTTTTAGATCCTGGAAAGTTGACTATAGAGTCTCAAATGAGTATTGATGATCCTTTTTACCGGGCTCTAAAAAGTTCAAAAGATGATGCTTCTGATACACCCTTACTCTTCGCAGGAGTGGGAGTCGATTTTGCAAATCGAAGACGCAATAAAATTGCGGGTAAAATTGCGTCAATTGAATTGGGCGAAAATGGTAAGGTTGTGTTACAACTCGATTCTGATGAACATTTGGGAAATTGCCCAAAATACATTACTGTCAGAGATTTAGTGCCGAAACATCGAGTACCTAAGCTAGCATTCGATCACATCAATTCGTTTAAAGAATCATTATCAGAGGAAGCCAAATCCTTGATCGATCGAGTTAGTTCGGTGTTTTTCGCAACCAAGCACGTCCCGAGTTCGGATGATGATATTAGAGACCAAGCCGATATGGGGTTGAATCATAGAGGAGGGGCACCCGGCTTTGTGCGTGTTTACGAAGAACCTGGACATTGCTCTGATGACGGTAACCAAGATATTAATACCTACTTAGTTCTTCCTGATTTTTCCGGTAACCGTTTTTACCAGTCTCTAGGCAATGTCGAGAGTAGTCAGCTTGTCGGATTAGTGTTTCCTGATTTCTCAAGCGGAGACATGCTCTATATAACTGGAAAGGCAGAGAATTTATTTGACGCTGATGCTGAATCTTTAATGCCGAGAGTTAGTTTGATAACTCGAATCCAAGTAACTGGCGCGGTGCTAATTCAAAATGCCTTAAGTCTAGCGCTTAAGTCGGATGAAAAGTTTTCTCTGTATAACCCACCTATACGGTACTTGAAGCATGAATTAGAGACTTTAGGGCATGCTAATAATAGAAAATTTCTGGAAGGTGACCAGCTTAACGCTAAATTGGTTTCGGTTTATCAAATTAATGAAAATGTTAGTACGTTTCGATTCAAACTACCCAAATCAATCGATGTTCCCTTGCCTGGTGGTTTTGGTGTTTTCGACTTTTCACAACTACTTGATACCGGCTACATTCATATGAATGATGATAACCCTCAAGGCGTTAACGAAAATTACATCCGGACGTGGACCTTGTCTTCTGCACCTGAATTTGATAGTCAACGCAAGGTATTCAAGCTTGTTGATCAAATTGATATTACTGTTAAACATAAGGTAGGCGGACTTATATCGAATTTTTTGCACGTCAATTCATTGGAGTTAACAAGGGAAACTAGTGCTGAGATAACATTAAAGGGAACCGGGGGAGGTTTTACCTGCTTTAATGCTGCCGAAGAAGGCGCGTTACCAGTCATCCAAGAAAAAATGCTTTGGCTAGCTGGTGGCGTTGGAATTACACCATTCATGTCAATGTGGGATGGATTATTGAATATGAATAACGCATATCCGGAGAATGCCGGCCCTGTATTAACCGATATTGTATTAGTGTTTGCTGGGCGAGGCGACGATATTGCATTATTGCGTCATTTTCTAAGAAGACTAGAATCGGTTCACAACTCAATCCCGCTGCAAATTATTGCCTATCAGAGCGAAAGTAATAAGCAAGATAATAGTACTGGAGTGATTGACGCATTAAGACACGATTTTCCTAATGCTAATTTGATGGTTCACCATAAACGCATGGAAGCTATTGACCTGAGCAATATAAGCAACCTGCTTGATCGAGAGGTGTTCATGTGTGGGCCAGACTCGCTGACTAAATCAGCGAGTGAATGGTTAGAATCCCAATCTAAAGGGAGTCAAACCATACACCTAGAATCGTACTTTTTTTAAATCAATTCGTGATTTTTCCTATTTTCGAAAGCAGACCAATTGAAACCCTTAGCTGTTAAATAATGGTGAACTACCAGCTAAAATTAATACGCAAAATTAGTGTGAGTTAAAATTCTGACTAAACGATTCCGTTCTCAGGGAAGCGCCGTTTTATATTGCATTCAAGGCGATTGAATACATGAAATAAAAAAATAAGTGAGAATACAGAGCCGCAAAATTATCGATTTGAAGTGAGAAAGCACAAATAATAACGCGCTTATTAAATAATAAATTTGATAACCGTATGGCTAGTTTTCTGATTTTCAAGATGGCCGCTCTAGGGGCTTACCTAAGCCTAGCAAGCCGTTCGAAAACCTACTTTTGATCGAAATCAATAACGACTTTATCGCTGACAGGATGTGCTTGGCAGGTCAGCACGAAGCCTTGTTCCACTTCTTCGTCGCTTAAGGAATAGTTTAAGTCCATGGAAACCTCGCCTTCAACGACCTTTGCTTTGCAGGTAGCGCATACGCCGCCTTTACAGGCGAAGGGCAGGTCTTTACGAATTTTTAGCGCGGCATCAAGTACGCTTTCTCCGCCTCTGGCTAATTTCAACCGCGTACCTTTGCCATCGATCATGATAGTCAATTCGCTCGTGTGCTTGGCTTCTTCTTCACTGAGACTGAGGGTGTGTTTTTTGGCGGCAATTGCGGCTAAGTCATCAGGGGTGCCAAAGAGCTCTGTATGCACGTTAGATTTTTTAACACCGGCTTTAATAAACGCCTCTTTTGCAGACATCACCATTTCAAAAGGGCCGCATAAAAAGACATGATCAACATTGTCAGCAGGTAGTAACGTCTCTAAGAATCGCTCAATCTTTTCACCGTTAATGCGGCCATTGAGCAACTCAGCGTTTTGCATCTCTCGACTAAGAACATTAAAGACTTGGAAGCGCTCGTGATACAG
>CAZOBR010000061.1:0-10126 GCA_964578035.1 uncultured Gammaproteobacteria bacterium | reverse complement strand
AGATTTTTGATATCTTCGATTTCCTCTAAAAACATGATCGTGTCAGTACTTTGATTGCCATAGATCAACGTGAACGAGCTCATCGGCTCCGTTTCCAACGTAGTTTTAAGGATCGACAAAATAGGCGTGATGCCACTACCTGCGGCGATGCCGACATAGCTTTGTCGTTGAGTAGAATCGAGTTCGGTATAAAAATGTCCTGCAGGTGGCAGTAAGGTTAATTCATCACCAATTTTTAACTCGGTATTCGCCCATGTTGAGAAGCGACCACCCTCGACTTGCTTAATAGCAACACGCAACTCGGCGTCGTTAACACTACTGCAAATTGAGTAAGAACGACGTAACTCTTGGTTCTCAAAGTCTCGAATAAAGGTGAGGTTTTGGCCTTGTTTATATTGATACTCTTGTTCTTTATCTTTGGGAAGGCTCAGTGATACAACAACTGAGTCTTGGGTTTCTCGTTTTACGTCTTTTACGATGGCTTTATCAAACATGTTTATTCACAAAGGATTGTACTTATAGCGGTTTGAAGTAATCAAATGGTTCTTGGCAGTCCAAGCATTTCCAAAGCGCTTTACAAGCAGTGGAGCCAAATTCGCTAATCTGTTGAGTTTTCAGCGATTTGCATTGTGGGCAAGGCGCTGTGAAATTAAGTTTGTGCTCACCTGTGATTTGATCTAAGGCTGAGGTTTTGCAAGGAGGTGCAATACCGTAGTCACGTAATTTTTCGCGCGCCTCTTCACTCATCCAGTCGGTCGTCCAAGCGGGTGACAGTACTAGGTTAACGGAGGAATTAGCATAGCCGTGTTGCGCTAGCGCTATACTGACATCTTCGGTTATTTGGTCAATGGCAGGGCATCCTGAATAAGTTGGCGTGATCGTCACGTTAACAGTTTCTCCGTCAAAATCGACGCCTCGCAAAATTCCCATCTCATTAATTGTCAGAGCTGGTATTTCGGGGTCCGTAACGTCATCTAAGATGTTACGTAATCTAGCCAATTCAAGTTTGGGTGCGCTATGGGTTTTAGTGTTCATCAGTAACTCTAATTTACCACTCACAACCAGGCATGCTACGCGGCAATATTTGCATTTCAGCCAGTAAAAAGCCCATATGCTGAGTATGCATACCTTGGCGACCACCGTTCATTAAAAACGCCTCGTCAGGTTGCGATAAGTTAGCTTCTTTAAGCGTTGCACTAATGTGTGCGTCCCACACTGTTTTCACCTTGGAAAGGTTTGCTCCAATGCCAGCATCTAACATGCGTTGATCTAAGTCGTCCGACTCAAACAATTCAGGCGTGAATTGCCACATTTCATCAACTGCCGCTTGCATACGCTCACTGCTTAGCTCAGTGCCATCGCCTAGACGCTTTAGCCATGTACTACTATGGCGAACATGGTAGCGCGCTTCTTTGATGGATTTAGCAGCAACGGCGGAAAGAATTTCATCGCTCGAATTGACGAGTTGATCTAAGAAAGCTAGGTGCCAAACATCATAAAAGTACTGGCGTGCAATCGTGTCTGCGAAGTTACCATTAGGCTGTTCAACTAATAAAAAATTACACCATTCACGCTCATTACGCATAAATACTAAATCGTCTTCTGTCACCTCTTGATTAGAAAGCTCTGCGGCGTATTGGTAAAGTGATCGAGCTTGACCGATCATGTCTAAGCCAATATTTGTTAGTGCAATGTCTTCTTCAATCTCTGGCCCTTTGGTAACCCATTGACACAAACGCTGACATAGAATCATTGAGTTATCCGCTTGGCGCAGAACGTAGTGATATAAATCGTTGTTCATATGAACTCTCTCTTACATATGCTCGAGTTCTGAAGGCAACTCATAGAAGGTTGGATGGCGATATATTTTGTCTTCTGACGGATCAAATAATGCACTTTTGTCATCTGGGTCAGACGCAACAATTTGGCTGGAGGGCACAACCCAAATGCTCACACCTTCTAAGCGTCGAGTGTAAAGGTCGCGTGCGTTCTGCAAGGCCATTTCAGCGTCGGCTGCGCGTAGACTTCCTGCGTGTTTGTGGTCGATGCCACGATTACTGCGGATGAATACTTCCCACAATTTATAATCTTTTATAGTACTCATAATTCGTTACCGTATCTGTTTTCTATGTTGTGTTAAGCGGCATGTTGTTCTGATTTAGAGGCTTTTTTTTCCGCGTAAGCGATGGCAGCATCACGCACCCATTTACCTTCTTCATGAGCCTCACGGCGAGTATCTACACGCAGTTTATTGCACGGGCCGTTGCCTTTAATTACGTTAAAAAACTCTTCCCAGTCGGGTTCACCATAATCATAGTGCCCGCGCTCTTCATTCCACTTAAGTTCTGGGTCTGGAATAGTAAGACCTAAAATATCGGCTTGACCAACGGCCATATCAATGTACTTTTGACGCAGTTCATCATTGGAAAACAGCTTGATTTTCCATTTCATTGATAGTTCAGAATTCGGTGATTGATCATCCCTAGGGCCAACCATCATGACTGATGGCCACCACCAACGATTCAATGCATCTTGCGCCATTTGCTTTTGCTCCGGCGTACCATTACACAAAGACAGCATAATTTCGTAACCCTGGCGTTGGTGAAAACTCTCTTCTTTACAAACTCGTACCATAGCGCGTGCATAGGGGCCATATGAGGTACGGCATAAAGGTACCTGATTGCAGATAGCCGCGCCATCAACCAACCAACCAATGGCTCCCATGTCAGCCCATGTTGGCGAGGGGTAATTAAAGATGCTGGAATATTTCATCTTTCCATTATTCAGTTTTTCCAACATCTCTGTTCGATCAGCGCCAAGAGTTTCGGCAGCACTGTACAGGTATAAACCATGCCCAGCCTCGTCTTGTACCTTAGACATTAAAATGGCTTTGCGGCGCAGACTTGGTGCACGCGTAATCCAATTGCCTTCTGGTTGCATACCAATGATTTCAGAATGCGCATGTTGACCGATTTGGCGAATCAAGGTTTTACGATAGTTATCCGGCATCCAGTCGCGTGGCTCGATGCGTTGATCATTCGCTAATAGCTCCTCAAATTTAGCTTCTTCAGCACTCATTTCGCTATTGATGTCTTGCATAATACAGCTCCTAAATTAGGCTACGTTCGCGACGCCAGTTAAGACGTCATAGTTGGCGCATACTTCGCCGTCTTGATTAATAATAGTGGTGTCCCAACGCACTTCTCCCCAAGCCTCGGTTAAACGATCTTTCTTTTGCTTGGCAGTGAATTGCACTTGAATGGTGTCGCCAGGATAAACAGGTTTTTGGAACGATAAATTTTCCAGACCGGTATTCGCTAATACTGGGCCCTCACCTGGCCATACAAATAAACCGGCTGCGGCAGAAATAAGCAGATAGCCGTGTGCAACACGCCCATCAAAAAACGGATTACGTTCAGCGGCTTCTTGGTCCATGTGGGCGTAAAATACATCGCCAGATAGCTCCGCAAATTTTTCGATGTCTTTCAGAGTGATAGTACGCTTTTCTGAAATAACCGTGTCGCCAACTTCCAGTTCTTCAAACTTCTTTTTAAATGGATGAATTGTATCGGTGTTACGCGTCGCGCCTGGCATATACGTGCCAGTAACTGCACTTAACATGTCAGGCGAACCCTGTAATGCGGTGCGTTGCATATAGTGTTTAACACCACGCACACCGCCTTGCTCTTCCCCACCTCCTGCTCGGCCAGGGCCACCATGAATCAGCTGTGGTAATGGTGAGCCGTGGCCAGTCGATTCTTTGGCGCACGCTTCGTTTAGAATTAATATGCGGCCATGATGAGCAGCGGCACCTATGGTGATTTCTTTGGCCACTTCTGCATCATTGGTTATGAGTGAGCCGACTAAGCTGCCTTTACCTCTGGCGGCTAAACGAACAGCATCTTGATTATCTTTGTAGCTGATGATGCTGCTGACAGGGCCAAAGGCTTCAACGTCATGCGCCGCGGTATTATCAGAATCGGTGCTTAATAAGACGATGGGGGAGATGAACGCCCCTTGTTCAGCATTAGCTCCTATCACATCGACACTGTTTGGGTCACCAAACACCAGTTCACTTTGCGCTTGCAGCTTGCTGACTGCGTTGAGTACGTCTTTTCGTTGGTCTAAACCGACCAACGCGCCCATACGAACCGATTCTTCGTCAGGATTGCCGACGGTAATTTTAGCTAATTGCGCTGACAACGCTTCAGCGACTGCGTCGACTTTCGACTCAGGCACGATAGCACGGCGGATAGCGGTACATTTTTGCCCGGCTTTGGCGGTCATCTCACGCGCAACTTCTTTAATATAAAGACCAAACTCAACCGAACCCGGTTCTACGTCTGAGCCAAGAATAGAGCAATTGAGTGAATCTGCTTCCATTACAAAGCGTGTGTTTTCTCGTGCTATGACGGGGTGCTGCTTGAGCATTAGTCCGGTAGAGGCCGAACCGGTGAAACTGACTAAATCTTGGTAGCCCATGTGATCAAGTAAATCACCTGTGCGGCCACAGATTAGTTGTAATGCCCCGGCTGGTAAGATACCTGACTCAACAATATGTTTGACCATCAACTCGGTTAAAAACGCGGTTTGACTTGCTGGTTTCACAATCGATGGCACACCAGCCACAATGGCCGGCGCAAGTTTTTCTAACATTCCCCAACAAGGAAAGTTAAAGGCATTAATATGTACTGCGATACCTTGTAGTGGCGTATAAATATGCTGCCCAATAAACGAACCCGTTCGAGATAGGGCTTCGTGCCCACCGTCGATGTATATGTTCGAGTTGGGCATGCCGATGCGCGCTTTACTGGATACTGAAAATAACGTGCCTATCCCGCCTTCGATATCAATCCATGAATCACTTCGAGTTGCACCGGTGGCGGTAGAACACTCATAAAATAGTTCTTTACGTTCAAGCAAGTAAGCACCCAGTTTCTTTAGCATTAATGCACGCTCATGGAAGGTGTATTTCGCCAGTGCAGGGCGGCCGACGTTACGTGCATAAGTAACCATGTCGGCAAAGTCTAAGCCTTGACTGGAAATATTGCTCAGATGTTGCCCGTTAATCGCGTGAAATAGCTCTTTACCGTTATCAGACGGTGTGTGCCATTCTCCGGCTGCGTAACTTTGAAGTTTTTGAATCATGTTCAACTCTATTATTAATTGTTAAGACTGACTATTAGGTTTGTGTCGATAATTTGATAATTCTAAGCGTGCTCGATCAAAATTCACAACAGTCTCCGCATTGCTTTGCTGCATACTCGACGGGTACATTTGAGCCAGTCTTTGATACTCCTGAGTACCTTGTTTTTTCCATTGCAGCTCTTCGTCACTGAGTGTGCGAATGACTTTTGCGGGGCTACCGAGTGCGAGGCTATTGCCGCTTATTTTGCTATTTGCGGTGACCAAAGAGCCTGCGCCGATGATGCTGTTCTCACCAACAATGGCATTATCTAGAACAGTGCTATTCATACCGACTAAGGCATTTTTCTTAATCGTGCAACCATGCAATATGGAACCATGGCCTATGTGGCCATGGTCTTCGACGACGGTATCAGTGCCTGGGAAACCGTGCATGCAGCATTGCTCTTGTAAATTAGCGCCTTGGCCCAGTATCAGCCGCCCTAAATCGCCGCGCATAGTTGCCATTGGCGCTACAAATGCTCCCGATAACACGAACACATCACCAATTAGCACCGCGTCAGGGTGTACAAAAGCGTCAGCTTCTACGATTGGTGTTACGCCGTTTAATGAGTAAATAGGCATTGATGAGTATGTTTTGGAATTAGTTAATATGCTTTCATGATACAAATAAATAATAAAAAGTCAAAAAAATGTATCATAAAAGTATTTTTTCGGATAAGATTTGCACATCAAAGTAATGCAGGAGTCCCTCGTGACCAATTCGTTGATCAATATTAGCCAGCCTCGGCGCGGTGTTTTACAGCTTCAGATTAACCGTCCAAAAGTGCTTAACGCCCTTAATACGGCTGTCTTGAATCAGCTCGCTGAACGATTAGATGAGGCTAGTAATGATTCGTCGATACGCTGTGTAGTGCTTGTTGGGGACGATAAGGCCTTTGCCGCGGGTGCTGATATTGATGAACTACAACAAGCGGTCGTAGGTAATTTTCCTGAAGAGCAGCGTCAGTTGGCTTGGAAGACTCTACGCGAATTCCCCAAACCTATTATTGCTGCCGTTAGTGGCTTTGCCTTAGGCGGTGGTTGTGAATTAATGATGGTGGCGGACATTGTGGTGGCGTCTAAGCTGGCTAAGTTTGGTCAGCCTGAGATTAACTTAGGTATATTGCCAGGCGCCGGTGGTACTCAGCGTTTAACACGCGTGGTTGGCAAAACGGCGGCAATGAAACTGAATTTAACCGGTGAATTTATTGATGCGCAAGAAGCATTAAGACTTGGTTTGATCACTGAAGTAGTTGAGCCAGAGCTGTATTTAGAGCGTGCTGTTGCTCTTGCAAGCAACATTGCCAATAAATCGACCCAAGCAGCGCAAGCCATTAAGGCGTCCGTATTAGATGCTTATGAAACAGGGCTCAAGCAAGGATTATTGAACGAACGTGAGACATTTTTAAAAAACCTCTTGTCGGGCGATGCCGCTGAAGGAATTGATGCCTTCATTGGTAAACGAGACCCGATGTTTCCGAGTAATGCATAAGTTATTAGGGCGTATAGATTTAAAAGCAAAAATTTAAAAAACTATTAAGAGAAAATTAATGACCAATTCTGTTTACAACAATATTGAGTTTACAGTGGACCAAGGTTTAGCTGTTCTTACCTTAAATCGCCCGGATCGTTTAAACAGTTTCAATACTGAGATGCACGGCGAAGTAAAAGATATCTTTAAAGAGATTAAGCGAAATAAAGACATTCGTTGTTTATTGATTACAGGTAATGGTCGCGGTTTTTGTGCCGGTCAAGATTTGAGTGACCGTGCAGTGAGCGTCGGCGACGAAGCGCCTGATTTAAGTGCGTCAATAGAAAAAAATTATAACCCGCTAATTCGTAATATTGTTTCGTTGAAGATGCCCGTTATTTGTGCGGTTAACGGCGTTGCGGCGGGTGCGGGTGCGAACATTGCACTTGCGTGTGACATTGTATTGGCGGCGAAATCGGCAAGCTTTATACAGTCCTTTAATAAATTGGGTTTGGTGCCTGATTCAGGAGGTACATGGATGTTGCCGAGATTGGTCGGTCACGCGCGCGCGATGCGATTGTGTTTACTGGGTGAAAAAGTCACTGCGCAAGCCGCGCTAGACATGGGCATGATTGGCCAAATCTGTGAAGACGCTAGTCTAATAGAAGAAGCAACTCAGATCGCCCAACAATTAGCCAAAGCGCCGACCATGGGTTTAAGCCTGATCAAGAGAGCGATTCAAGCATCAAGTACTCATACCTTGGATCAGCAGCTTGAGTTAGAGCGTGATTTACAAGGCATTGCCGGGCGCAGTGAAGACTACCGAGAAGGTGTTGCCGCGTTTATGGCCAAGCGTGAGCCAAATTATAAAGGTCAATAGGTGATATGAGCAAGCTTTCGACAGAGCAAAGTATTGCGGTTATTGGTGCGGGCACCATGGGCGCCGGTATTGCACAAGTTGCGGCTAATGCTGGGCACTCTGTGGTTTTAATTGATATCGCTGATGGTGCAGCCGAGAAAGGCCGAGCATCGATTCGCACTGGATTAACAAAGTTGATTGAGAAAGGCCGCAAAACCGCAGCCGAGGTTGAGGCGTTGTTATCGCTTATAAGCGTTAGTCAAGATGTGAACGATTGTTCCGATGCTACTTTGGTTATTGAAGCTATTGTTGAAAACCTAGAGGTTAAGCAACGTGTGTTTGCCGACATCGAACGGGTCTGTAACGAAAATACGATCATCGCCAGCAACACCTCATCGATTTCAATTTCTTCTATATCGGCCAAGGCAAAGCGGCCGGAGAATATTGTTGGCATGCATTTCTTTAACCCCGCAGCGATCTTGAAATTGGTGGAAGTCGTGTCTGGTTTACAAACGTCCGAAGCGGTTGCTGAGACGGTGTATCAAACTGCTAAAGCTTGGGGTAAAGATCCGGTGCACGCCAAATCGACGCCTGGCTTTATTGTGAATCGAGTGGCTCGACCATTCTACGCTGAAGCCTTACGATCGTTGACCGAACAAGTGGCGAGCGTGGCTACTATTGATCATTTAATGCGCAGTTGCGGTGGCTTTAAAATGGGGCCATTGGAGTTGACTGATTTGATCGGTCAAGATGTTAATTACGCCGTTACTGAGTCGGTTTATGCGGCTTTTTATCAAGACAAACGGTTTATGCCTTCGGTGTTACAAGCGGAAATGGCCGCGGCTGGTTTGTTGGGTCGTAAAAGCGGGCGCGGTTTCTACGATTATTCGATCGATAAGCCATCGGCCAACATCGAAACCATTATTGGCGATCAAGTCGATGGTGTTGAGATAAACATCATTGGCGACGTCAATGATGGCTTAGCGCCGTTGTCAGGTTTGGTTAGCTTGATCGATGAGTCTGCCTATACCGTTGTAAGACATTCTGATGGCCTGCCTAGAATTGAAGTTGGCAGCGCTATTATTCAAATCAGTGATGGTCGAACGGCAACTCAGCGCGCAGCAGATCAAGCAATGTCAAATATGGTATTGATTGATTATGCGGCTGATTATGTCAGCGCTGATCTCGTGGGATTAAGTTTTGCAGCCCAATGTAATTCACAAGCGCGTGAAGACGCTATCACATTATTGCAATCATTAGGCAAACAGGTATGTGTGCTTAAAGATGTGCCAGGCATGCAAGTGTTGCGCACCATCGCAATGTTGGTTAATGAAGCCCATGATACCGTTGATCAAGGCGTTTGCGATGACGCCGCGGTTGATGTGGCAATGCAATCAGGCGTTGCTTACCCTCATGGACCAATTCTGTGGGGCGAGATGATCGGGCTCAACTATCTAGTTCTAGTATTGAGCAACATTCAAGCTGCTTACGGCGAAGAACGCTATCGCGTGTCGCCTAGACTCACTTTGAAGCGTTACTCTCAGGTTAATTGATCATGAGCAATCAGTCGATGAATGAGCACGTTTTAAATGATCGCCCCTTAACGCCGCAACAGATCGCTGAGAAAGGGTCGGCCATCATGCATGAAAATGATATCTGTGCGCAAACACTTGGAATGGTTGTAGAAAAAATTACACCCGGGTATGCCTCCGTGAGTATGACCGTTAATGAACGTTTTGCTAATGGCCATGGGTTTTGTCAGGGCGGCATCATCACCACCTTGGCCGATACTGCCTTTGCGCATGCTTGTAATTCATACAACCAAATAACTGTGGCTCAAGGGTTGTCTATTGAGTTTATACGTTCTGCCAAAATTGGTGAGCGGCTGATCGCGATGGCCAGTGAGCAATCACGCGGCAAGCTAACAGGTGTGTATCAGGTTCAAGTATTTAATTCCGAATCAAAACTGGTTGCTATTATGACTGGCAAGTCATTTTCTCGAGAACAAACCATTTTTAAAAATTTTTTAACACCCAATGAATCAATAAAAACCAATGAACAATAACCAAAAGCACTAACCACGATTTAGAAAAAATAAAATGATCAATGCTTATATTTGCGACGCTGTTCGTACCCCAATTGGCCGCTACGGTGGCAGCTTGTCCAGCGTACGTGCTGATGACCTTGGGGCCATTCCAATGGCTGCGCTGAAGGAGCGCAATCAATCGGTGGGTTGGGCTGAGGTTGATGACGTTATTTACGGCTGTGCCAACCAAGCTGGTGAAGATAACCGTAACGTTGCACGTATGTCTTTATTACTGGCGGGGTTGCCTAATCAAGTACCTGGCACGACGATCAATCGTTTGTGTGGCTCGGGTCTAGACGCAATGAGTTTAGCGGCGAGAACCATTAAAGTTGGTGAGGCGCAACTAATGATCGCCGGTGGTGTTGAATCAATGTCTCGCTCGCCCTTTGTCGTGGGCAAATCGGACACCGCGTTTGGTCGAGCGCAGACGATGTATGACACCACTATGGGCTGGCGCTTTGTTAATAAGCAGATGCAAGCCTTGTATGGTATTGACTCGATGCCAGAAACGGCCGAGAACGTC
>CAZOBR010000060.1:9628-13516 GCA_964578035.1 uncultured Gammaproteobacteria bacterium | reverse complement strand
TATGAATTGAGCCAAGACGATATTGACAATATGGCGGCCGCGGCTAGTCCAAATACAGCGATTGATAATACCGCTACAGCCTCTGGCACACCGGCTAATGGTAGCTTGCCTGCTGTGCCTCCGAGTACGGTTGAGACTGGTGTGTTACCTGACCCGTCAATGACATTAGTGAAAACAGCCGTGCCACCAGTGGCACCAAGTGTTGGCTCAGTCATAACCTACACTTTTGTGCTGAATAACAATGGCAACGTAACGATTTCTAATCCTGTTGTTAACGACGCGCAATGTCAAAGTCCTGGTTCAATACTAAGCCTTGCAAGTGGTTTTGAATCAGTGGATGCCGAGCTTGGTGATGCCGCAGACTTAGACGTAGGCGAGACCTGGACATTCATGTGTACACGCAGCCTAACGCAAATTGATATAGATGCAGGCAGTGTTACAAACACCGCAACCGCAACCGGTCAAGACCCTGCTGGAGATGATGTAAGTGACACATCAGGCAGTGCAGATGATAACGATGACCCAACGGTTACACCTCTCGCACAAACACCAAATTGGACAGTTGCTAAATCAACAGCCTCTACGCCAACACAAGCAGATGAAACTTTGTTGTATAACTTTGTTATCACTAATAACGGCAATGTGAGTATCTCTAATGTGGCCGTGAATGATGCTAAATGTGCAACAACACCGGTATTAGACAGTGGTGATATTGATGGCAACGATATTTTAGCGCCAACCGAAATTTGGTCTTATAGTTGTACTTCGATTGGTGTAACTCAGATTGAGGTAGATGCTGGCAACGTGAGTAACACAGTCACGATCTCAGGTACACCACCTAGTGGCACAGTGCCAAATCAAACCGCAACCGTTAACACACCAATTGCGCCTGCGCCATCGCTGATTATCTCTAAAACAGCGGCAGATCCTACGACTGGTTTAGGTAGTTTGCCAGGCGCGACCGATGTTGGCGATACCATCGCGTACAGCTTTGAAGTTACCAATAACGGCAATGTGACACTTGATACTATTACGATTAATGATCCTAACCCAACCTTTGGTGGCGAGAGCGCAGATAATACGATGAGTGTTGCGAGCTGCCCTGTGACGCAACTTGCGCCTGGACAAAGCACTACCTGCACCGCGAGCTATGTGCTCGGCCAAAACGACATTGATAATGCGATTGAAAATGGTACTGACTCAGTCAGTAACACAGCCACCGCCAGTGGCACGCCTCCTGATGTCGGTGGTAACCCAAGCCCACCAATTACATCACCCGACAGCACAGCGACTACAACAATTGGTTCTCAGCCAAGCATCGATATTGTTAAGTCAGTGCTTACGAGTGTTGCATCACCTAATCCAACCATTGCCAATGGTGCGATAGACAACATAACTGATCCATTGGATGTTATTACCTATACCTTAACGGTCACTAACACAGGTAATACTCAATTGAGTGATATTACGGTTACTGACGTTCTTGATCCAACAGTTACGTGTACGGGTCAAACCAATGGTTCGGTAGTACTCGCGCCAGCTATGTCTGTTGTGTGTACGGCAGAAGTTGTACTAGATCAAGATGATTTAAACCTTGGCAGCGTAGATAACACCGCGGCAGCAAACGGTGATGATCCTATTGGCACAAATGTGAGCGAGGACGATCAACTTACCACCTTGTTAAACCAGAGAACGTCAATCGAGCTGACTAAATCGGCCAGTGCACTATCTAATGCGCCAGACTTTGAGGTGAATGAAACACTCACATACTCATTTACATTACGCAACACAGGTAATGTGTCACTCAGTAATCCAAATGTGCAAGACGCAAATTGCCCATCTACGTTAGATATTGCCACTGGATTTGATGGTGGTGATACAAATGGCAATACGACTCTTGATGCAGGAGAAGTCTGGTTGTTCAGTTGTGATTACATTACAACCCAAGACGATGCTGATTTAGGCCGAGTGGAAAATACAGCCATGGGCACAGGTACACCACCAGCCTCGTCTGGTTTACCAGACCCAATGAGTACCGCTAATTCATTGGCAGAGATTGACCAAGAAAGCGGAATTTCGTTGATTAAAACGGGTTCGCCAGCATCGGTTGATCAAGGTGTTGATAATTTAATTACAGATATTGGCGACACGATTGGCTATGTATTTGAGGTCGAGAATACCGGTAATGTCACATTAACGGGTGTGGCTGTAGCCGATGCCTTTATTACCGATGCGCCAAACAGCGGCACAATACTCTGTACAACTGCGTTTGATACCACATCACCACCCGTTGCACCAAGTTTTACTGAAGCAACGGTTGATTTAGCTTCAACAGAGTCAACTTTATGTTCGGCGAGTTACACATTAACTCAAGACGACATAAACGCGGGTCAAGTAATGAATCAAGCAAGTGTTTCTGGAACGCCGCCAGACACAGTGCCGCCAGCTGATCCGCCATTAGAAATGCCATCTGCTGTTAGTAGCGCAACTGTTCCAATTACGCCAGTGCCTCGCTTAACGGTACTTAAAACCGTGAGTGATGTTCCTGATAATGTGCAAGCAGGACAAAGCATTACTTATACCTATCTTGTTACCAATAATGGCAATACGACAATTGATAATGTGTTGCCAGTAGACACTAACGGCCCAAGTTTTAATGGCATAGCAGGTGAAAATAATCTCAGCACGCCGTTTACGGCTACAGGTGCCAGTTTGCCTGTTACCTTGTTGCCTAACCAAAGCCAAGAGTTCACCGCGCAGTATGAGTTAACGCAAGCGGATATTGATAACGCCGTAGCAGGTGGTACAGACGCTATTCGTAATACAGCAACGGCAACGGGTGAGCCAGTTATTGGCACGCTTGCTACCGTAGCGCCAAGTACAGCAACAGAAACCGTGGCCGGTGCGCCATTGGTTGAATTGTTGAAATCATCCACCGCCGCGCCAGACCCAATAGCTGTTGGTAGTTTAATTACTTATACGTTTACCGTAGAAAACTTAGGTACAGTAACGGTCACTAACCCAATTATTCAGGATGCGCAATGTGTTACCCCAAGTGGCGATCTGACATTTACGAATGGTTTTGTGTCAGTGGACGCTGAACTGGGTGAGGCTGACGAATTAGATGTGGGTGAAACGTGGACATTTAGCTGTACTTACCCTGTTACTCAAACAGATATTGATGCCGGTACTGTGCAAAATACTGCAAGTGCAACCGGGCAAGACCCAGCCGGTGGTGATGTGCAAGATACCTCTGATTCAGCCAACCCAGGTGACGATCCTGTTGGTGGTGATACTGGTAATGATCCAACCAATACGCCACTAAATCGTATTGCTAGTTTTACAGTTGATAAAGCAACAAATTCAGCGCCAACACAGGCTGGTGACACGTTGGTGTATAACTTTACCTTGCGCAATACTGGCAATGTAAGTATTACTGACCCGCAAGTTAATGATGCTAAGTGTATAGATCCAGCGACGCCAACACCGAGCAATGGCGATGCTGATTTAATCAGTGGTGATATAAATAGCGACAACGTCCTCACTCCGAATGAAGTTTGGGTGTTAAGTTGTACGTCGATTGATGTTACCCAAACTGAGGTTGACGCCGCTAATGTCAACAACACGGTATCGGTTACAGGTACGCCACCGGCCGGTGTAACGCTTGACCCGGCGCCGGGCTCTTTAGATACGCCTGTTAATCAAACACCATTGCTGAGTGTCTCTAAATCGGCCACAGCGCCTACGCAAACAGTAAATGCTACTACCTCTCCAGGTGATACAATTACCTATACATATGATGTAATCAACACGGGTAACGTGACGCTCACGGCCATCACTATTAATGATAATGGCCCTACATTTAATGGTGTGGTAGGGGAGAACAAC
>CAZOBR010000060.1:8243-9618 GCA_964578035.1 uncultured Gammaproteobacteria bacterium | reverse complement strand
GCTTGTGACGATGCGAGCTTAAGCCCAACGGCACCAACAAATGAAACTACCTGTACGGTTAATTATGTGTTAACCCAGGCTGATATCGATAATGCAATTGCTGGTGGGGCAAACTCAGTAAGTAATACAGCCACAGCAAGTGGCACGCCGCCAACGGTTAACGGCGTACCTGCTCAGCCAGTTACCTCATCAGGTAGCACTGCGCTGACCACAGTAGAGTCAGCGCCCAGTATTGATATTGTAAAAACAGTAGTGCCAAACTCTATTACCACAGCGCAAGGTGCAATTAGCACAATTACCGATGTGGGCGACACAATTAGCTTTAACTTGGCTATTACGAATACTGGCAACAGTTTGCTATCGCAAATTGTGGTGACTGATGCTATTGCCGATAGCGTGACATGCCCAACAACAAACGATAATACAATCGCCAGTATTGCTGTTGATAGCGCCGCCGTAAATTGCACCGCGGTTTACACACTAAATCAAGAAAATATAACCGCAGGCAGTGTCACCAATGAGGCTTCAGTGGTGGGTAGTGATCCGTTTAATACGCTTGTTGAAAGTGATGATGAAATCACATCAGTTTTGCCACGAATCCCATTAGTCAGTTTGATTAAGTCAGTGGCGGGACCGAGTACCGTGAATGCCGATGGTAGCTTTAACCAAGCGTTTAACTTCTCGTTATCTAACGTTGGCAATGTGCCATTGACTAATGCGCAAATAATGGATGATTTAACAGCACAGTTTGGTGCGTGTTTTGAGTCTGTTGTAAGCCCCGGCACCGTTAGCATTGCAGACCTAGCGCCTGCGAACGATTCAAGCGGTGCTGGCGTTGGCGCCTTACCAAATATCGCCAGTATTACTACACTAGGTGTCGGTGATTCGCTGGTGCTCAATGATTTTACTGCACAGTTTGATGAGCTTGCTGTTGGCTGCACGTTCCCAGATCCAGCGGAAAATTCGGCCAGTGCAACGGGTCAATTTGGCACCTTGCCTGCGGCAACAGATGTGTCAGATAACACAGATAATCCGGCGGATGGCGTGCCTAATAATGCGGGTTCTCCAACCCCATTTACACCGCCTGTTCCTGCACCTGAATTAGGTTTGGCAAAAGCGGCAGAAGTATTAAGTTTTAATGCGGATTCAACTTTCACCGTTGAGTTCACTATGCTGTTGCAAAATACGGGTGACGTGAATGTTAGCAACTTAGCCTTGTTTGATGATATTGCTACGCAATACGGTGCGGCATTTGTGCCATCGGATGCGACTAATAGCGATACCGGTGCTATCTCTGCGCCGGAGGTCAGCTTACAAACCGATGCGCCGCCGTTACTGGACTCAACCTTACCAGCGCCAAATATCGTCTACGATG
>CAZOBR010000060.1:4869-8233 GCA_964578035.1 uncultured Gammaproteobacteria bacterium | reverse complement strand
ACAGCATGATTACCGTTAGCCCAAGCAGCCTATTAGGCGTAGGCGATGTAATTCAAGTTGTCTTTACCATCACCGCAGACCCAGCGTTGCTAGCAAGGCCGTTGGATGACTTTGAAAATATCGCGAATACGTCGGGTAATGCACCCAATGGCGATAGTGTTGAAGACGAGTCAAATACAGGTTCTGATCCAACCGTTGGCTCAGGTGGCGATGCTGCCCCAACGATTGTGACCTTGGCGGATATTGCTAGCTTGCCAATTGTGTTAGGCCAATTAAGCAGTGAACGTATTAGCCAAAACAGCATTCAAGTCAATTGGCAAACGCAAACAGAAGTCGCGAATTTAGGTTTTAACATTTATGGCCGTATTGACGAACAATGGCAACAACTGAATACGACAGTGATTGCAGGTAAAGGTGATTCGGTTGAAATTGTTAATTACCAAGTGGTGGTCAATAGCGAAACAGATATGATTGCGCTCAGTGATATTGATGGTCGCGGCAAGGAAACGCTGCATGGCCCGTATCGAGTGGGTGAAACCTATGGTGTTGAGCCAGAGCGTCAAGCGACTGATTGGCAGTCGGCTATTGATCGGCGTAATGCCAAAGAGCAAGCGCGCCGCGAGAAACGACGACAGAAAATGTTAGAACGTAATCGTGCTCGCCAAGTTAAGCGCGCAGGAGCAGGGGGTTAATCATGTTGACGACGAAATTAAATAAGATTATGAATACACCATGCCTGCTTTTAAAATGCGGATTTTTGCTTGGCTTAATAGCTGCATACGGCCAAAGCCACGCGAGTGACTACGAGCAATTGCTAAATCTAGAAGTAACTCAAGATGGTGTTCATTCAATCAGCCATCAACAGTTAGTCGACTTTGGTTTAGAGCTAAATGGTGAGCCGTTAAATCGCTTAGTGATTTTTAATCAAGGTAAAACCATACCCGTTGAGTTAATCGGCAGTACGGTTGATCCACACTTATTTGGACAAGGCGCCAGTATTCGCTTTATTGGCGAAGCGCTGGATACGCTGTATACAGATACAAACGTGTATACCCTAGCCTTACTTGATGAGGCAACGAATACAGAGCAAAACTTGGTGACACAAGAGGCGATTGAACTGCCGAGCAGAGTACCGTTTACCAGCAGCTATTTAGTAACGAAAAAGTTTGCGCCACAAGTCAATTATTCATTTGCATCACCAGATCAAACTGACCCGTGGTATGCCGCGCGGGTGCTTGCCTTAAGAGAGCCCGGCAGTGAAACGATTACACTTGAGCTTGATGATTATGTGCCTGGTGGTAACTCTGGATCTGCAGGTGCTAGGCTCAGTGTGAATATGTGGGGTGGTACAGACATGCCCGGCAGCAAAGACGACCACCATGTGCGCGTGAGCTTTAACAATCAAGAAGTTATCGATGAAGTGTTCGATGGTTTTAGTCAACGCAATGTCAGTGTGCCAATTACTAACTTACAAGTTGGCAATAACCGTGTTCGAGTTGATCTGCCGCTGGATCAAGGCTTTGATTTTGAGTCAGTTAATATCGACGAAATCAGTATGACGTATCCACGTGCCTTTGATGCGATTAACGAAGCTCTGTCGTTTAACTCTGGCGGTGCCAAGTTCCTGGTATCGGGCTTTACCAGCACTGATGTTAACGTTTACCGTGAATCAAACGGTTCTGTGACCCGCTTAGTTAATGCGCAAACCACAGGCAGATGTACGCCAGAACAAGCGCGTTGTTCGGTGCGTTTTGGCGGTGCAGGGCGTCTTTCAAAATACTATGTAAGCGCGGTAGATAAAATGCTAACGCCAACATTTGCCTATGTTGTGGATCAACAAGACATACATTCTGGCAGTGCAGACTATTTAATCATCACACACCCAGATTTTATTGCGCAAGATAATGAAGTGGATCACCTAGCAAACCTCGCTCGCCAAATAGAAGCCCAAGACAATGGCTTTGATAAGGTTGCTGTAGTGGATGTAGAGCAAATATATGCGCAGTTTGGTAACAATATTTATGACCCACAGGCGATTCGCGATTATATTAAATTTGCCAATCAGAATCGCAATACGCGCACGGTGTTATTGGTTGGTGGTGACGTATACGATTACCGCGGATATGAAAACCAGCAAGCGCGTAGTTTTATCCCATCAATTTACGTTCCAACGGATGATTTAATCAACTTCGCACCAGTAGACGCTAAATATGTTGATTTAGATGATGACAATATCCCAGATTTGCCGATTGGCCGCTTACCGGTTCGTACGGTGTCTGAGTTGTCCACCCTGATTAATAAACGCATGGCCTATCTAGAACGCGATTATAAAAATAGCGTGTTATTTGCCGCTGATGGTTTTGATGAACTAGAGCAATATAATTTTCAAACGGATGCTGAAAATCTGCGCCAGCAGTATTTTCAAAACAAAGATGTGACCACAGCCTATCTAGATGATTTAAGTGTGCGCGAAGCGCGTTTCAAAATTATTGACCAGATCAACCAAGGACAATCGCTAACTTCCTTTTTTGGTCACTCGTCCACATCACAGTGGACCTTTGATGGCATGTTTAATGGCAGCGATGCTACTAGGTTAAATAACATTGATCGACCAACTATTGTCACACAATGGGGCTGCTGGAATACCTATTACGTCAACCCAAATGAAGATTCAATGGGGCACCGTTTCTTAATGGAAGGCAATCGCGGTGCGGTTGCCGTTATGGGCGCAACCACATTAACACGCGCCTCAAACGAACGACTATTGGCGAACTATGTATTCAGAAGATTGACCAATGGCGAGAGTTTGGGCGAAGCGATTACCAATGGTAAAAAAGACTTCGCGAAATTAAGACCGCAAGCGCTCGATGTAATTTTAGGTTGGACTCTGCTAGGGCCACCTGAATTGACGTTGTAGCTTATACAGAGACTATAAAGACGTTTAAGCGGTAGGATCTAACTAACCAAGCAAGTACAAACCTACAAAAAATCAGTCAAGTACTTACCAGTAAACGAACCCTTAGTCTTCGCTACCTCTTCAGGTGTGCCTTGCGCCACGATTTCGCCGCCGCCATTGCCGCCCTCAGGGCCGAGATCAATAATCCAGTCGGCGGTTTTAATTACGTCTAGGTTGTGCTCAATCACGACCACCGTATTACCGTGGTCTCGCAATGTATGCAGCACTGCTAACAACTGACGTATATCGTAGAAATGCAGGCCAGTAGTCGGCTCATCTAAAATGTATAAGGTTTTACCTGTGTCGCGTTTAGAAAGCTCGCGAGCAAGCTTAATACGCTGTGCTTCGCCGCCAGATAGCGTAATCGCGCTTTGTCCGAGCTTGATATAACCCAAACCAACCGATAAC
>CAZOBR010000060.1:0-4859 GCA_964578035.1 uncultured Gammaproteobacteria bacterium | reverse complement strand
CGGCACGGCGCTAAAAAAGCTGGTGGCGTCTTCAATGGTCATGTCTAACACGTCGTGAATATTGCTACCTTTATAGCGGATGTCTAAGGTCTCGCGGTTGTAGCGTTGGCCTTTGCAAACGTCGCAGGCGACGTAAATGTCTGGCAAGAAGTGCATCTCTACTTTGATCAGTCCATCGCCCTGACACGCTTCGCAGCGGCCACCTTTAACGTTAAATGAGAAACGCCCAGGTTTATAACCGCGCGCACGTGCTTCTGGCGTGCCTGCAAATAATTCGCGAATCGGTGTAAACAACTGAGTATAAGTTGCTGGGTTTGATCGTGGAGTTCGGCCAATTGGGCTTTGGTTGATGTCCACAATTTTGTCGACCTCATCTAAACCTTCAATGGCTTTATGCGGCGCGGCTTCAAGGCGGCTGCGGTTTATCTTTTGTGCAGCGGCAGGGTAGAGCGTATTGTTAATTAAAGTTGATTTGCCTGAACCGGAAACGCCAGTGACACAAGTGAGAACGCCCATTGGAATACTCACACTCACGTCTTTTAAGTTATTACCCGTTGCGCCTTTGATTTTGATTTGCGCTTTTTTGTCAATCTTATGGCGTGTTTCCGGCACTGCAATAACTTCCTTGCCAGATAAAAACTTACCAGTTAATGACTTGGGATTCTTTTTGATTTGCTCAATTGTGCCTTCAGCAACAATTTCGCCACCGTGAATACCAGCGCCTGGACCAATATCCACAATGTAGTCGGCATGGTGCATCGCGTCTTCGTCGTGTTCCACAACAATCACGGTATTGCCAAGGTCACGCAAATGCGTAAGCGTTGATATTAGCCGATCGTTATCTCGTTGGTGCAGGCCAATAGATGGCTCATCTAACACATACATTACACCGACCAAGCCTGAACCAATTTGCGAGGCTAAGCGTATACGCTGCGCTTCGCCGCCAGATAGAGTTTCCGCTGAGCGATCCATACTCAAATAGTTCAAGCCAACGTTAACTAAAAAGCCAAGACGATCGTGAATTTCTTTAACAATTTTTTCAGCAATTTCGGCACGATTACCACTTAGGTTTAAGTCTTCAAAAAATGCCAGTGCATCACCGATTGAGCGTGTAACAATATTGTTAATACTTTGCCCATTAACAAACACATTGCGTGCTTCTAAGCGTAAGCGCGTGCCAGAGCAATCAGGGCAGGTTTGCGAATTAATGTATTTGGCCAGCTCTTCGCGCATGCTGTTAGATTCAGTCTCGCGATAGCGGCGCTCCATATTAGGAATAATGCCTTCCCAAGAATGATGGCGCACAACGCCTTCGCCTTTGTGGCGTAAGTAGCTAAACTCAATAGTCTCATCGCCACTGCCGTATAAAAGCTTTTCACGTTGCTCGTCGGTCAGGGTGTTTAACGGCTCATCAACATCAAAGCCATAATGCGTGGCCACGTTTTGCAGCATTCGAAAATAAAACAGGCTGCGTCTGTCCCAGCCTTTGATTGCACCCGCCGATAAACTGATTTCATCATCAAAAATAATTTGTTTCGGATCAAAGTATTGCTTGTTACCCAAACCGTCGCACGATGTACACGCACCAACCGGATTATTAAACGAAAATAGGCGAGGCTCTAACTCGCTTAAACTGTAACCGCAATGCGGGCAGGCGTAGCGCGCGGAGAATACCAACGTTTGTTCTTCTTGGTCGTCTGTTGGTAGCACTAAAACTTCAGCAACGCCTTCAGCAAGTTCTAAGGCCGTTTCAAAGGATTCGGCCATGCGTTGTTCATTGCCTTCTTTAATCACCAGTCGATCAATAATAATGTCGATGTCGTGCTTAAAATTCTTTTTAAGAGTAGGCGGTTCAGACAAATCAATTACTTGCCCATCAACACGCGCGCGCACATAACCTTGCGCGTGCATACTTTCTAACAAGTTTAAGTGCTCGCCTTTGCGATTGCGCACCACTGGCGCCAGCAACATGACTTTACTGCCTGCAGGTAGCTCCATGGTTTGATCCACCATTTGACTGACTGTTTGTGCCTCAAGTGTCACATCATGGTCTGGGCAACGCGGGTCACCAACGCGCGCAAATAATAAGCGCATGTAATCGTAGATTTCGGTAATGGTGCCCACCGTAGAGCGTGGGTTATGCGATGTGGCTTTTTGCTCAATTGAGATAGCTGGGGATAAACCTTCAATCACGTCAACATCGGGTTTTTCCATCAAACTTAAAAATTGGCGGGCGTAAGCAGATAAAGACTCTACGTAACGACGTTGGCCTTCAGCATAAATCGTGTCAAAAGCAAGAGACGACTTGCCCGAGCCAGAAAGCCCGGTAATAACAATTAATTTGTCGCGCGGTAACTCTAAATCAATGCCTTTGAGATTGTGGGTTCGGGCACCACGAATGGTAATTTTTTCTAACACGTTTTATAAAAGTATCTGCTAACTAAACAACCTGTTAATATACGACGACCACGATCAAAGAGACATCATTATTTGAGTTCGTTGGCATAAAAAGGTCAAATAAACCTTAAATTAAAAACATTCAAATTAATATTTAAACTAAGAGACAGCCAATCGTGAGTACCGCTCGATTAAATACTTTAGAAAAGCGTTCAATTGCAGCGCTGGCATCAGTTTATGGTTTACGGATGTTTGGCTTGTTTTTAATCCTGCCAGTATTATCCATTTATGCCGAACAACTAGAAGGCGCAACGCCCATGCTAATGGGTATTGCTCTAGGTGTTTACGGTATTACTCAAGCCTTATTTCAAATTCCGTTTGGCATGCTGTCTGATAAGTATGGCCGCAAACCACTGATTATTATTGGCTTATCGATTTTTGCGTTCGGCAGTATTGTAGCAGCAATGTCCGACAGTATCACTGGCGTGATAATAGGCCGCGCACTGCAAGGTGCCGGCGCGATTGCCGCGGTGGTGCTTGCCCTAACCAGTGATTTAACCCGTGAGAATCAACGCACTAAGGCCATGGCGTTTATTGGTATGACCATTGGTTTGGCGTTTATGTTCGCGTTAATTGCTGCGCCAATGTTAGAGCTGATGCTTGGCGTTAAAGGTATGTTCGTACTCACGGCCATTCTTGCATGCTTGTCGATGGTGTTGATCTGGAAAGTCGTACCAACGCCGGTGCAAATACGCAACTTAGAAGTGAAAGCCGTACCAAGGCAAATGTTTAGCCTGCTTAAGCACCCGCAGTTAATACGTTTAGATCTAGGCATTTTTATTCTGCACTTTGTGTTAACTGCAATGTTTGTCGTCGTGCCGATCATCTTGATTGAACAACTTGGTCTGCCAACGCCAGAGCACTGGCAGGTTTATATCCCTGCGCTGTTTGGCTCAATTGTGTTCATGATACCGATGATCATCATGTCGGCACGCAAGCCTTTATTGCCAAAGATTTTTCTAGCCGCGATATGTATCTTATTGTTTGCGCAATGCTTGTTAATGTGGCGGCCGCTTGGCGTAATGGGTATGACCGTCTGCCTGTTCTTTTTCTTCTGGGGTTTTAACTTGTTAGAAGCCATGTTGCCGTCATTGGTATCAAGAGTAGCGCCTGCGGCGGGTCGAGGTTCGGCAATGGGCATGTACAACACGTTTCAATTTTTAGGCGTGTTCTTTGGTGGCTTTTTAGGTGGTACGGTTTATGGGCAATTTGGCATCACGGCGGTGTTTGCTGTATGTGGCCTAATGTTGGTAGCGTGGGTGTATTTGGTTCATACCGCACCTAAGTTTCGTTTGCTCGATAGCCTTGTGGTTAAAGTAGGGCACCATGACGATCGTAATTGCCAAGCCTTATTAGAATCGGTCGAAGGCGTTGAAGAAGTTATCATTTTTGAAGGCGAATCAATCGCTTACCTAAAAGTCGATAAAGAAAAATTAGACCAAAACGAACTCGACCGCATTACCATGGTCAGTGAGTAGCGTGATTGTCTTTGCAGTTCACCCAAATGCGCTATAAAATAAGCTGCCTGATGACGTATCAGACACACAAAAACACATAACGGAGCAACAAATGGCACGCGGTATCAATAAAGTAATTTTAGTTGGGAATCTTGGTAATGACCCAGAGGTACGCTACGCCAATAACGGTGCGGCAATCGCTAATCTGAGCATTGCGACATCAGAAAGCTGGAAAGACAAAAATACCGGTGAACAAGTCGACAAAACAGAATGGCACCGTGTTGTTATGTTTAATCGCCTAGGTGAAATTGCCGGCGAATACCTAAAAAAAGGGTCAAAAGTTTACGTAGAAGGCAAATTGCAAACCCGTAAATGGCAAGACAACAGCGGCCAAGATCGTTACACCACCGAGATCGTAGCAAATGAAATGCAAATGCTCGACTCACGCGGTGACTCAAATGCTATGGGCGGCGGCAGCTATCAGCCAAGACAGCAAGCACCACAACAAGCCCCTCAGCAGGGCGGCTACCAACAACAAGCCCCACAAGGCGGCGGACAAAGCGCACCGCAACAACCCGCCCCAGCGAATGATTTTGACGACGATATCCCGTTCTAAAAAGTACCTCAGTCGAAACTGCAAAGAAATTAATCTAAGCCCCTGTTATTCAGGGGCTTTTTTATTTTTTTTTGATTATTTTTGTAAAATAAATTTATAGTGTTTTGCTGCGTCTGTGGTACCTTGAAAAATCAATTACTCTGACCCTTTTGAAAAACTTTTGATTATGAACCTATTGATTCTTTTAATTTTTCTGCAAAGAGCACATGAATCGTAAAAAATAAGAAGTGAATAGCGTAAAAATTATTGAGTATTCCTCAAAGTATCAACGAGAGTTTGCCGAGCTGAATATTGAGTGGATAGAGCAACATTGGGAAATGGAAGAAGCC
>CAZOBR010000059.1:0-13617 GCA_964578035.1 uncultured Gammaproteobacteria bacterium | reverse complement strand
GAATATACTTTCGCCTCGATTGGCGACTCAGGCGGCAACCATGAATTAGCATGGTGTATTCAGCGAGCACACGCATTAGGAGCGCGATTCTTATTACACTTGGGTGATTTTAATTATCAACAAGGCGACTACGACCGCTCAGTAGATTTATTTAATAGCGCACCTCTACCCTGTTATGTGAGCATAGGAAACCATGATTTTCATGACGACGGTTTGATCTATCAACAGTTTTTAAACGAGATAGGCCCATTCAATAATGCTTTTACAATCGGCAAGACTCGTTATGCAAACATCGATACAGCGGCAAGCTTTTTGCCATTTTCATCGGGCAAACGCGGCCAGTTATTTGACTTAATGGCCAGCGACCCAAACCGTTACACGGACACAGTCGCGTTCACACACAAACCTTTGTACGACCCTGCGGGTAAAAGCGATCACGACATTGGCAACCGTAGAGAGCGAGATTGGCTTATTAGCGCACTAAAAAATGTTGGCGCAAATAGTCTATTAAGCGGCCATATCCATATTTTTAATCGTACTGACTTTAAAGGCATTGACAACATTATTGTTGGTCAAGGGCTTGGACATCAAGATATTATGGCTAATCAAGACATATCAAAAATGGCAATTGGCCAAGTTGATAGCGACGGCTCAGTGAGTTACCGATTCGCTAATCTGGCGATGCCGATGGAGCTGCATTGCCACCCACGTACCGACTTTGTTAAAGACAGTTTAATTGAAAGTGATTTGAACCTCGACTTGATTGAGAGCATCAATCAGGCTTGTTTAAAAACCAGTTAGATCTCTCGTGTGGCGCGGAATTCAACATCCGGCCAGCGCTCCATGGTTAGCTGCAGATTAACCATATTCGGCGCAATGTAAGTTAAGCACTCTGCGCCGTCTAAGGCGATATGCGATTCATTTTTACGCCGAAACTCTTGCTCCATTTTGTCATCTGGAAAATGTAACCAGCGCGCCGTTGCGACTTGCACTGCTTCAAAACCGCACTCAACATTGTATTCCGACTTCAACCTGTGCGCGACTACATCAAACTGTAATATACCAACCGCGCCCAATATCATATCGTTGTTAATTAACGGCCTGAATACTTGAGTTGCGCCCTCTTCACTCAATTGAATCAAACCTTTCTGTAGGGCTTTGGCGCGTAATGGGTCTTGCAAACGAACACGACGAAACAACTCAGGCGCAAAATTAGGGATACCTGTGAACTTTAAGTCTTCGCCTTCGGTGAACGTATCACCAATTTGAATAGTGCCGTGGTTGTGCACACCTAAAATATCACCCGCATAAGCTTCTTCAGTTGCATCGCGTTTAGAAGCCATAAATGAGCTGGCATTATTAATCGCCATATCTCTTTTTAAACGCACATGCTTCAGTTTTTTGCCCTTAGTAAATTTACCCGAGGTAATGCGCATAAAGGCAATTCGGTCATGGTGCGATGGATCCATATTTGCTTGAATCTTAAACACAAAACCAGTGAATTTTCCCTCATCAGAATTCACTTCGCGTGATTCAGCCGCTCGCCCCTGCGGGCCTGGTGCATATTGTGAAAAGCCTTCCATCAACTCAGCGACACCTAAATTGTTGATTGCTGAACCAAAAAAGACTGGTGTTAAATCACCGCTTAGATACAACTCTAAATCAAACTCATTGCTGGCGCCTTGCACAAGTTCGATTTCTTCGCGAAGCTCACCCGCCATAGTGCCAAGCACACTGTCTAATTCTGAATTATCAAGGCCATCAATAAATTGATCTTCATCGGTGTTATTGCCTGGTCGACCAGCGAATAGATGAATAGTATCGTCATAGATACGATAGACGCCCCGAAACTGCTTGCCCGAACCGATTGGCCAAGACATTGGCGCGCATAAGATATCCAGAACTGACTCGACTTCGTCCATTACTTCAATTGGGTCACGACCTTCGCGATCCATCTTATTCACAAAGGTCATAATCGGCGTGGTACGCAAACGGCAAACATCCATTAG
This sequence comes from uncultured Gammaproteobacteria bacterium, assembly GCA_964578035.1. Lineage (GTDB taxonomy): Bacteria > Pseudomonadota > Gammaproteobacteria > Arenicellales > Arenicellaceae > Arenicella. The sequence goes on along the minus strand of CAZOBR010000059.1, from coordinate 11,608 downwards.
TTTAATCGTACGTTCTTCAACCCCTTTAGCAATATCAATCACCATTAAAGCAGAGTCAACGGCGGTCAGTGTTCTGTATGTGTCTTCAGAGAAGTCAGCATGGCCTGGTGTGTCCAGCAAGTTAATAACCTTGTCACCATAGATGTACTGCATTACCGACGAGGTAACCGAGATACCACGTTGCTTTTCAAGCTCCATCCAATCAGACGTTGCATGACGACCAGACTTTCGCGCCTTAACATTACCCGCCATTTGAATTGCCCCACCAGACAACAGCAAGCGTTCAGTCAACGTTGTTTTGCCGGCATCTGGGTGCGAAATAATTGCAAATGTACGACGCTTTGCAACCTCAGATAAGAGGCCGGCATCGGCAGTTTGGTTGCTCATGATTAACGTGTCTGGTTTGTAAAACAGCGCGAATTATAACGAATGCGAGTCAACAGGCGAAGCACTTAAACGTAAAAGCTAAGATACACTTGTGCGTGTTTACAATTACTAAGAAAATAACGGCGAAAAGAGTTATCGCAGACAATAAAATCGGCTGATCAAATTGATGAATTAACTCATTTTAGTTCATTTTATAAGAGCATGATGCCTCAAGGCTTACGAGTGATTTTGCGACCTCGTAAATTCAATACAACTTCATCGAATTTAATTTTTTCTACTTTTAAACCGGCTCGAACAAACTCACCTTGGCGAAACAGTTTGCCGTCGATCATTACAAAACTTTGGTCTGCTTGCTCAGAGTATGAAACGACATTCACAACAATATCTGAGTCAGAGGCTGGCTTATTAGCCTGTACTGATTGTAATTCAGTCAAACCTGTTTGTGCTAACGAGCGATCACCAGAGTCGCCTTTAAAAATCAGCACTAAAATTAACATCACCAACAAAAAGATGACAACAAACAGCAATACCGTTGGCCAACTTTTAGTCTCTTGCGGCGTTGGCATATCCGATAAAGTTGGAACATTGTTGAGCTTACGTTCTTGCTCTGATTTTTTTAAAGCATCTAAGATTGTCGACATGGTGCTCTCTCGCTGTTAACGATTTATAAACCGGTTTCGCAACACCAAGGTATTCTGAGGATCTACTATTTCATTCAATAGCATATACGTTTCATTACCAATTTTACTGTCTGGCGTAATAGCAAACCGAGTTTGTAAGGCGAATACTTTCTTTGACATATCAAGATCAAACACTGTTGATTGAACCGTTTGTAATGGCGGCATACTTGATTTGAGCAATGCTTGATTTAAATAATCGCGGATTAGCGGCAGCTGCTGAGATTGATTATCAAGCTGCAAAAACGGCGCTCCAAATGCTTGCGGCCGCCATAAAATGATTGCTTCATTGTTCCATTGCGCACGTAATGCTGCAATGCTAACTTCGCGCACTGCATCACCAATCATCACAAATGCTCGGCCATTTTCAATACTTCTTAACACCACACGATGCAATTGACCGTTGTGCTCTAAGACGAGTAAAGTTGGGCGGTTTGCTCTTTGTAATTGCTGCCAACTTCTAATAGTCATGCAACGTAAACCTTGCTCAGATAACTCACTACAAACAGGGTTTAATAATGGCGCAGGTAGCTCGGCTTGCCATAGGCCAGCCAGTTTTTTAAAGCCGTTCACTCGCCCAGTCACATCGGCGGACGGTTCTAATGCGTCAGTAAAACCAGGGTCACGATTTGTAGACGTTGCTGATGCACTTAGGTTTGCATCGAATGCTTGCAGATCAATATCTTGTGCATCTAAATATTCTTCTGACTCAATGACCGTACCGGGTTTAATTTGAGCTTGAGTATTAATGGTTACGCGTTGGTCGGCATCAATATTAGTGACGCTTGTTAATACCTGTTGCTGGTTTTCCGATTCAAGCTCAGCATTATTTGATGATGTTGAAGCATCTTGCGGAACACGACTATTCTGAGCTCGGCTTGCTGTAGATGACTGATTACTCGCTATAGCACTAGATGGTGATGAACTAGGTGGCGACGAACTAATCGCTGAAAAGTCAGCATTTCGAGCGGCATCCTCTTTTTGTACAAACCACCACCAAAGTGCCGCATTTAACATAACTATCACAGCGGCAACCACCCACCACGGTTTGATATTGACACGCGAAACTTCAGCCGGCGCGGATTTAATAAATACATCGCGCGCAGCTTGCTTAATAGTTTTGGCGTCTACCAAACTCTGGTTTTTTGAATACGTTGCGAGCAAGGCATGATCTGCCAGCACGTTAATCTTACGTGGAATACCCGCCGTTTCGGAGTGCATGCTGTTTAGTGCTTGGCGACTAAACAAAGGCTGCTTGCAACCAGCAACGCTTAAACGATAGTTTATGTATTCTTCAATTTCAGTACGTGCTAAGGCTCCTAAGTGATAACGCGCAGTAACTCGCTGTGATAATTGGCGTAAATCATTACGTGCCAACACATCATTCAACTCGGGCTGACCAATCAGTATGATTTGCAGTAGTTTGGTTTTGGTAGTTTCTAAATTAGTGAGTAAGCGTATTTTTTCGAGAACATCACGACTTAAAAGCTGTGCTTCATCAATAATAAGTACGGTATGGCGATTATTTGCGAACGTATCTAGTAAATGGTGGTTAATTGTGTCGAGCAGCTTTTTCTGGCTTTGCGAGTCTTTGTAATCTATTTTTAATTCATCGCAAATCGTTTGCAACAATTCATCTTCACCGATATTCGCATTTAGAATCAGTGCCACATCCACATTACTCGGCAAATCTCTGAGTAAGTTTCGACACAATGTGGTTTTGCCAGTACCGACTTCTCCGGTCAATACAATGAAGCACCCGCCTTGAGATAAGCCGTATGATAAATGCGCCATTGCCTCTTTATGACGCGTGCTCATATAGAGATATTGCGGGTCTGGCGCGATCGAAAACGGCCGTTCGCTTAAACCAAAATAGGTTTCGTACACGGTTTGCCCCAGTCGCTAGTTAAAGTCGCTAATTAAAATAATAAACATAGCTCGAAATGATTGCAGATTGCCGTATTTGGCGCAAGTAAGCTGTCGGTTTAGTTAATATAGCTTTCCCTGCTTCGGCTTTAATAAGCAGACTGAAACTAATGATGATAACGTGCGGAATCAACTAAGCGCTCAAACAAACCACCACCGCGCCCACCAATGATTTGGCTAATTTCTTGCAATGAGCTGACTTCCGCAGCACGGCGTTTGAGTAAAGCTTGATCAGACTCAATAGGTGCGTCGTAAGCAACGGTGGCTAATTTCTTTGATAATACGGCTTGGTCCTTATGCTCTTTAAGTTTAGCCGCCAAGGTTTTCGCACCACGTATTTGTAAGTGACGTAAATCATCAAGATTTTCATAAACACGCTCAACCGTGTCAAAGCGCTGCAATAACTCAGATGCGGTTTTAGGGCCAATGCCTGGCACACCAGGAATGTTATCAACCGCATCACCACACAAACCTAAATAGTCTTGAATAAATTCAGGTGCAACACCAAACTTTTCAATCACTTTGGCGGCATCCAATTGTTGGTCTCTGGCAAAGTCCCACCAGAAGTCATTACCTCTGAGCAATTGTGCTAAATCTTTGTCGCCACTGACAATCACATTGCGAAAGCCCTGCTCTCGCATTGACAAGGCCATGGTGGCAATCAAGTCATCTGCTTCGTAACGATCATGCCCGACACAATAAAAACCTGCGGCTTCGGCCACACGGCGACATAACTTGAATTGATTCTTCAGCGCATCCGGCGGTAACTCGCGGTTCATTTTATAGTTTGGGTAAATATCATTTCTAAACGATTGCGTTAAGTTTTCATCAAACGCAATACCCACATGGCTGGCATTTTTGCGTTCTACAAACTCAGTAAGAAAACGACAAAACCCATAAACCGCGTTAACTGGTTCACCGTTATCACCACGCATTGAATCAGGCACTGAAAACCATGCACGAAAAATATAAATGCTGGCATCAATCAGATAAACGGTTGGTGTGTTGGAATGATCCATATTGTGTTAACCCTATGTTTAGGTATCAGGTATTAGGCTTTAACTATTGAGCTTGAGTAACTCTTAACAGGTGCACCCGACGAGTATCTGCGTGTACCACCTCAAACGTAAACTTATCTATTTGGAGGCTTTCACCTCGTTGCGGCACATGCCCAAAGGTTTGCGACACCAAACCACCAATCGTGTCACTGCTTTGTTCGTTTAGATAAGACTTAAAATAGTCGTTAAATTCATCCACAGGCAGTAGTGCTTTTACCATCACTTCGCTGTCGTTCAGCACGCGAATCAAGCTCTCTTCCTCTTCGGTGTCGTGCTCATCTTCAATGTCGCCGACAATCTGTTCCAGAACATCTTCAATGGTGACTAAGCCCGCAATACTGCCAAACTCATCAACCACCACCGCCATGTGGTTACGATTTTCACGAAAATCAGTGAGCAACACATTTAAACGCTTACTCTCAGGCACAAATACCACAGGCCTTGTTAAATCGCGCAAATTAAATTTCTGTTTATTGTCTTCATCAAAAAAGCGCAACAAATCTTTGGCTAACAAAATACCAATGATTTGATCTTTTTCATTATCAACGACGGGAAAACGCGAGTGTGAACTTTCAACCATTATGTCCAGGCAACGATCTAAATCGTCTTCGCGCTCAACATGCGCCATATTACTGCGTGGAATCATGATGTCTCGCACTTTTAAGTCAGACACGATCATCACGCGCTGCATCATGTCGTAGGCATCACGCGCAACAATGCCATCTTGCTCGGCTTGGCGTAAATTCTCTAAAACATCGGCTTTAGTTTCAGGTCTTTGACTAGGCAGCACTCGGCCGAGCAGTCGTCTAAATAAGCTTGGCTTTGTGGGCTTAGAAGAGTTGGGGCTCGATGGAGGGTGATCTTGTTGACTCATTTGCGTTTATTTTATTAATGGTATGGATTAGCAATGCCATGCTGGGCCAAAATAGATATTTCGAGCGCTTCCATGGTCGTGGCATCTTGCTCATCAATATGATCGTAACCGCATAAATGCAAAATACCGTGTGTAACGATATGAGCATAATGATCATTTAACGTTTTATTTTGTTGTTTCGCTTCTGCTGCCACAACAGAATGACAAATTACCACGTCACCTAATAAAGTGTATGGCATTTCAGTTGGACTTGATTCTATTGTGTTAGAGAGATCTGGCATATCAAACGGAAACGCCAACACATTGGTTGGCTTGTCTTGCTGCCGATAGTCATTATTTAAGGACTGAATTTCTTGCTCTGTCACTAAACGAATGGTGGCTTCACCCGCAACAGGTTTCTCAGAACTTGCAGAATAAGCTGTGAGCGCCCAATGACTTATATCGTATGCACTCGGAGGTTCCTCGCAGTCACTGCTTGCGTTGTCATTCAACGCAATTTGAATGTCAACTTCCAACAACACAGCGGGGGGTTGAATTGCGGTCATTAGCGGTCGTGCTTTTCATAAGCGTCAACAATACGCTGAACCAATGGGTGGCGCACAATATCTTTAGCGGTAAAGCGCGCAAAACCGATGCCGCGAACATCTCTTAATGCGGTTAATGCGTGCTTCATACCTGAATAAGTTCCCTTGGGTAAATCGACCTGTGTCAAATCACCCGTGATTACTACGCGCGAGCCGAAACCGGTTCGGGTTAATAACATTTTCATTTGCGCGACGGTAGTGTTTTGCGCTTCATCCATAATCACAAATGCGTCTGACAATGTACGACCGCGCATATACGCTAATGGTGCTAACTCAATGGCGTTACGCTCTATCAATTTAGTGACACGCTCAAAGCCAAGTAGTTCATATAAAGCGTCGTAGAGTGGGCGTAAATACGGATCAATTTTTTGCCCAATATCACCCGGCAAGAAACCAAGATGCTCGCCTGCTTCAACAATAGGCCGCACTAATACGATTCGAGTGACTTCATCATTAAGCAGCGCGTCTACGGCTTTTGCGACAGCGATATACGTTTTACCCGTTCCGGCTGGGCCAACGCCAAACACCACATCATGTTTGGCAATCGCAGCCATGTAATCACTCTGCGATTTATTCTTTGCAACAACTTGCTTAAGTGGCGCTTGTACTCGCTCAAGCACAAAGTCTTGTTCAATTGGTTGCGACATATTGTTGATTACCTGATAAATGTTGGAATCTTGAATGCTTTCACCCTTTTCAGACAGGGCATACAATTTATGTAACACGCGTGCGGCCACATCTAATTGGGCCGATTGGCCTTGCAGAACAAAATCCGCCCCTTGCTGATAGCATTTCACCATCAACTCGGTTTCAATTATTTTTATGTTGCTATGGCGCTCTCCACAAAGATTTGAGAGGTGCGCGTTTTCGGCAGGAGACTCATTCGAGCCTAACGAAATTGTCTTAGCAGGCAATGCTTGATTCAAAGACAAATCCCTTTAGTTTCGATCATACTAAAACCTGAAAACTCTAATTGTGTTGCGTGTCATAAGTCTTTTATAAAACAAGTTAAATCAGAAAACAAGCGAATTCATCAGACATTAAAGCATCACACCGCGCAATGAATTTGGCAATGCTTCGGTGATTTCGACATCAACAAAGCTGCCTATTAAGTCGTGACTACCATCAAAATTTACCACGCGATTATTCTCAGTACGGCCTGAAATTTGCGTACTGTCTTTTCGTGCAGGTCGGTCTACCAACACCGTTTGCACGGTTCCAACCATATTCTGTGAAATCTCAAACGCCATCTCGGTTATGCGCTTTTGTAGGCGTTGTAAACGTGCTTGTTTGACTTCCATTGGCACATCATCCACCAAATCTGACGCAGGTGTACCAGGGCGTGGGCTATAGATAAAACTGAATGATTGATCGTAGCCAATGGTTTCAATTAGGTTCATCGTATCTTCAAAATCTTGATCGGTTTCACCAGGGAAACCAATAATAAAATCGGAAGACATACTGATGTCAGGCCGAATCTTACGGATTTTTTCGATGATCTTGACATAGTCCGCGGCTTTATAGCGACGCTTCATTGCGGCCAATATACGGTCAGAACCTGACTGAACCGGCAGGTGTAAATGGTTTACCAGCTTTGGCACGTCTGCGTACACATTGATCAAGCTGTCTGAAAACTCTAATGGGTGCGATGTGGTGTAACGAATTCGTTCAATGCCTTCAATCTCAGACACATAACGTATTAATAACGCAAAATCCGCCATACTGCCATCATGCATAGACCCCCAGTAAGCATTTACGTTTTGACCGAGTAGCGTGATCTCCCGTATGCCTTGCTCGGCCAGCGTAAACACCTCTGCCAATACATCATCAAATGGTCGTGAGAACTCTTCACCGCGAGTGTATGGCACAACGCAGAATGAGCAATATTTACTGCAGCCTTCCATAATAGATACAAAGGCGGTTACACCTTCTACTTTAGGCTTAGGGAGCGCATCAAACTTTTCAATTTCCGGAAAGCTCACATCTACTGAGCTGGTTTGTTGAGCATTGTTTTGATCTTGCAGTACCTCGTCAACCATCTTTGGCAAGCGGTGTAATGTCTGCGGGCCAAACACCATATCCACATACGGTGCGCGCTTAATAATACCTTCGCCTTCTTGACTGGCCACACAACCACCAACACCAATAATTAAATCGGGATTTTTCTCTTTTAACTTGCGCCAGCGACCGAGTTGCGAGAACACTTTTTCTTGCGCTTTTTCTCGAACAGAACAAGTGTTTAATAAAATAATATCTGCTTGCGCTTCGTCTTTTGTGGCTTGAACATTATGCGAATCGCTTAAGGAATCGAGCATACGATTTGAGTCGTACTCATTCATTTGGCAACCGAAGGTTTTGATGAATACCTTTTTTCCATCGCCTAACAAGGGTGACGGGGGCGACGTTTTTCGTGAACTGGTTTTTTCAGCATTGCTCGAATTCACCTCAACGGCGATATTAGATACAGCACTTTCTACATTTAACTTTGTCATAGGGGTGGTTTCTTAACAATGGTCAAAAAAATCACATTCATCAAATCGGGCGCGTATTTTACCGATAACTTAGCATTTTCCAAATGCTAAAACGTTAATTAACGTCTTAATCTTGAATAATAACGGGAACAAAAAAGCCAGCGTAGAGCTGGCTTTTTGATACCGCTAACTTATCAAGCAGTATTTTAGTTATTCACCACTAACGCAGGATCACCAATAATCTGCCAACCAAGTTGAACTGCCGGGAAGTCACCAATTTGACTTAAGGCTTGTTTGCCTTCAATCACCGCTTCACCAATGGTTTTGTCTTCATCGTACATACGGCTATTGATCTCAACTCCCAAAGCACGTTCTTCTTCTGACGTAGTCAGGGTTGATGCGCCTAACACAGTAACTGCACCAGCTTCGCTGGCCATTAATAGATCTGCCATGTTATTGCCTTGTGGGTCAACATAGTAACTGTTCCAACAGCCCCATTGCGTTACTACCGCTGGGCGGCCAATATTGGTTAAATTAGGAATGTCGCTGACCGTCAACATGGTTGGGTTTGTGAATGACCAGCTCTTTTGTGAAGAATGACCAATATACGAAACAACCGAGACACCACCATTGAATGCAGTTAGCATTTTTTGTCTGGCTTCTGCTTCACCATCAATCGATGGGTAAGCTCTAAAATCGCTACGTATCGCACCAGACCAATCACTTGGAATAACGCTGGCAAACGATTCTGCATCGGCACTAAATGAAATACCACGGCCTGAATCATCTCTATCCGCCGCCAACAAAATACGACCGACATAATTGTCTCGATCACCTTCGTAGACTGCAATTTTAGCAACCACATTAGCAAGTTCAGCTTCTGTACGCGCAGAAATACGGCCAACCGCTAAATCAGGAACGCCATCATCATTCAAGTCGCCATAAGAGGCGTCTGACGGTGTTTGCGAAACGGTAATAGAACCACCAGGCGTCACAACATACGGCGTTGGGATCAGACTAACCGAACCGCTATTAGCAAAATTTTTGTAATCGTAAGTATCGTTGCCAATCAGCACAACAAAGCGCGTGTCTAAATTGGCGCTGGCGTATTTAATGTAATCGGCGATTGCATCAGGGCTGGGTAAATCGTTACCAAACTGCGCATAAATTTGATTTACATCAACGACTTTCACCGAATAACTTGCTTGGCGGAGTCGTACTAGCTCATCTAAGGCATCACCCATCAAATCTGGGTGCGCAATCACCAGATACTCTGCACTGCCATTGCGAATGTCTTGATCGTCTTGAATTACCGCAACCTCAGGTAACGCATAACCATCTGAGCCAACAACAATATACTCGCCAGCAACACCGCCCGTATTGAACGCCGTGCCGCCATTTGAGCGACGAGCGCCGACTATTCTCACCAGACCAGAATCAGTCTTACGATAGACATTCCCGCGGTCGCTTCCAAGGTTTGTCACTAACAACTGACCACCATCAACATAGCCTTGCAAGGCACGCTCGTTAGCAATCGCGTTGCGCTGGTATTCTACAGTCAACTTGTTCAAGCCAATCACATCAATGGCTGCCTCGGATATCTCGAACTTATAACTAACGCTGTTTTGACCTTCACGAATGGTCGCACTGCCACTCAGTTGATCGGCTGCATAACCTTTAAATTGACTGGTGCCCAAGCTTTGATCGTCGTTAATAAACGCTTGGTAGTGATGGTTATTAGTATCGCTTAAATTAGTATCGTTTAGACCATACATCTCAAGCGTGAAGCTAGCTGTGCTACCATCAACGGCATCACTCAAATCAAAGTCGTAGGTGAAACGCTGATCAGGGTCTGTATTTAAGAATGACAAGAAGCCTTCAAAGCCACGACGCGCCAAAGTCTGGCCAAAATGCCAAGGGTCGTTCGCCGACGGGGCACCGAAATCATAAAAATTATTTTTCTCAACCACGGTCGTTTGCACATACGTTGTCGCAACGGCGGCAGTTTGATCAAACTGTGTACGCTCAACACCAAAGTTACGACGAATTGCGCGCGCTTCTCGATTGCTCAATACATGCAGCGCAAACGATTGCTTGTCCGTATAAAGGTCATCTGCTAGTTCAGCATAAAACTCGATAAAACCACCTGGGCCAAAGAACGCACGTAGGGCTCTCGATTGTTGCCCTGAAGTACGCACTGCAACTGGCTCACCATTTAAGGTTAACCCTAAACGACGATGGCGAATACCGATAAGGTCTACCCCTTCCGCTTTTAGCTCTTCATAACTAATACGGTGCATACCCTGTTTGACCGTGGTTAAATTTACCACTTCAACTGCACTGGCATTACCAGCAAAAGCCAGCATGCCTAGTGTTACGGCGATTATCTGTAGTTTAGTCATCAACTTGTTACCATTAAGAGTCATCTTTTTCATCATCATGCTCCTGTTATTGGCTCGCCGCACGTTCTTCGGCATCCATTTCTATGCCTCGTAACCTTTCGGCCACAGACTCAGAAACATCTCGAACAGTCGGTGTAGACAGTTTCACTTTAGACCAGTCAAACGTTTTCACGTCTACTAGGTTTTGCCCGTATTCTTTGCCAATTTCAAATGGGCCATGCGGTTTAACTTGCTCGTCGGTTGACACATCAACCAAAGCGAACCATTTTGCATCGACATTCTCAGCGCGGAATTCATAACGTTTAGTCGTCAAACTATCACCTTCTGCGTTTGGCACAATGCCAGGCGTGATTAACTCCCAATCATCTGCATTACGCGCAAAGATTTGGAATCCGGCATTACCGACTTCGTTACTGGTCTCCCAAGTGAAGTTCACCGCAGAGCCATCACGTGTGGCGCTGAAGAAGTTCATTGTCACCGGCGTAGTCGTGAAGTTCCTCTGATAGGTAAAGTCAATTTGCGTTGGCAAGGCCGTTGCATCAACACCACCCAAGGTCACACTCGCCGTATCGTCACACAGAGCAGACGTATCGCTGTCACAAACATTACCCGCGGTACCAAATACGCTCGTTGGGTCTGCTGGGTCACCATTATCAGGACCACCATCAGCAGAAGCCGTTCGACTCAAATCAGGATCACCTGTTTGACCAAAACCATCTAAAGATGAGCCATTAGTCAACACTTCAACACGGTAGTTACCTTCTGGTAAATTCGTAAAACTGTATTCACCGGTTACTGGATCAGTCGTGGTGCTGGTTAATTCAATAAAGGTGCCGTCGGCTTGCTCAATAAACAGCAATACCGTTACAGGGTCACTCGGTGGCGAATCAGCGCTCACGTTTGCCCCACGAGCACTCGGTATACCGTCTAACTGACTATTGTTAACTGGGCTACCATCCGCTTGATTCGGCTCACTCAAAGTTGGGTCTTCCACCGCGATAATACCTGCAATTTCATTATTACCTGTGACACCGAAGTCAGCCGTAAAGTTAGGCGAGTCAGGGTTGAGTACCGTTGAATACGCCCAAGGCTTGGCCGCATTGTCTAATACACTGCCGGTAGTCTGAGTGCCGTCTGCAACTTCTTCAAATCCGGCGGCGTCAGCAACAACCACAATGTATTGACCGGCTGGCAAACTCGTACAATTGTATTCGCCGTTTTCATCCGTC
>CAZOBR010000058.1:12353-13629 GCA_964578035.1 uncultured Gammaproteobacteria bacterium | reverse complement strand
AATCTACGTTGATACCTTGTTCGTTTGTAGTGCAACCGCGTTTATGATTTTAATAACGGGTGCGTATAACGTAGGCACAGAAGAAGCTGGTTTCTTGATTCAAAATTTACCAGCCGATGTGGCGGCCAACAGCCCTGCGTTTACGCAACTTGCTATCGAGAGAATGATGCCGGGTTTGGGTAATCCATTTGTAGCACTCGCACTCTTTTTCTTTTCGTTTACTACCTTAATGGCGTACTACTACATTGCCGAAAGTAATGTGGTTTATATTAAACGTTCCATTAAATTACCCGGCGCAATACCAGTACTAAAAGTAGTGCTAATGACAGCGGTATTTTATGGCACAGTCAAAGCCGCTAGCTTGGCGTGGGGGTTAGGTGATATTGGCGTAGGCTTAATGGCGTGGATAAATATAGTGGGTATTTTGATTATATTTTTTATTGGCAAACCAGCCATTAAAGCACTAAAAGATTACGAACAACAACGTAAGGCGGGCGTTGAAAATATTCATTTTGACCCGCAAAAATTAGGCATCGAAAATGCCGATTTTTGGGAAGAGCGAAACCGTAAGTGAAACTAAGCGTTAAAGTGTTTCGCTAAACGCGAGATATGGATTGGCCCAACCTCACAACAACCGCCAATAATTGTCGCGTTGTTAGCATGCCAATTTTTAGCAAAACCCAAATAAGTGTCTGGGTCTAAATCTTGTCGAGCGTTAAGCACATCCACAGTTGGGTTATCTTCTTTAAACGCATCGGTGATTTTGGTGAAGCCGTTAGCATAGGCTCCTAAAGGCACGTTTAAGGTATTCGAGTTATGAAGCAACGCAACAGCACTGCTAATGGCTTCTGGAATGGAGCAATTGATCAATAGCGCATCAACCTGTGTTGATTGCACAACTTCAAGGATATCAAACACGCTTTCGCCAGAGCGGAGTTTACTGCCATCAGAATCATCAACACTGATCGAGAGCCATACTGGCTTGCCAGCACTTTTGGCGCCCAAGGCTGCGCCATGAGCTTGTTTGATAGATGACATGGTTTCTAACACAAAGACATCAATGTATGGTGCTTGCAGTTTGGCAATTTCGGCATAAATTTCAGCGCCTTGCTCTATTTCTAACGCAAGGTCGGGCCTGAACGACGCGCCTGTTGGCCCCATTGCGCCGGCTATCAAGCCTCGGCCGTGTGCCTCTCTTGCTCGGCTAGCAATCTCGCAGGCAGCCACGTGAAGGGTTGCAAATTGATCTTCAATACCGAACCGTGCTAAACGGTCA
>CAZOBR010000058.1:0-12343 GCA_964578035.1 uncultured Gammaproteobacteria bacterium | reverse complement strand
AATGGCGTAGCTGTTGGTTGTAGCTATATCGGCGCCTGCATTGAAATACTCCTGATGTACCGACTGCACTAATTCAGGCTTGTCGATTAATATTTGTGTTGCCCAAAGCGGCGTTGGCTTTTCACCTGATCGCGCGACTAATTCTTGCCCCATGCCGCCATCTAATAATTTGAAACTCAAGTAGGTTCACCGCGCAAAGTTAGGGTTAAGCCTTTAATGAAGTTACGTAGAACTTGATTACCGCATTCACGATAATGTTTATGACCGGGTGCTCTAAACAACGCGCCTAGCTCGCCCTTAGACATTGTCGTGCCACCGCTTTTAAGGGTGTCGAGCATTTCTTGTTCACGATAACTCATCGCGATTCTGAGTTTTTTAAGAATATCGTTTTTACTTAGGCGAAAATTATCTGGTTTGGCTACCGCTTTAGGTGCTGGCTCGCGCAGGCCTCGTTTAGACACAATCAAACCGTCTAAAAAAGCGGCTAACTCAGCGTCGCTACAAGCTACAAATTTTTCATCATCATCTTTCGCTAAACGTGCTAAAAAATCAGCTTGGCTAACTTCAGCGGTTGAAGCAGGGTCTGTTGTAAACAGAGCAACAGAATCTTTGTTGGAAAAATCAAAGGCAAAGCGTAAGCGTCGAAGTATGTCGTTATTGTTCATTTTTGTTTTACTTTGATTTTTTAAGGTTATTTTTTACGGAATTTGCACAATGCGATCTCGCCGAACAGGTTCGGCGCTAGTCTTAAACCTAGATTGTTTTTGCCACTGTGATTAACCGCAACGCTGGCTTCGATCACAAAACCTAAGTCATTGCATAGAGCGCGAAAATCATGCAAGGTGCATAAATGAATATTCGGTGTGTCGTACCATTTGTGTGGTAACTCTTTACTGACTGGCATTTGTCCGCCAACAGCGATATACCAGCGGTTTCGCCAATAAGCAAAGTTAGGGAAAGTAACAATGCCATGCCGGCCCACACGCATCATTTCTTTGAGTAATTTTTCTGGTTGGCGCATTGCCTGCAAGGTTAATGACAGTACAACGGTATCAAATGCATCGGAATCAAAATGCCCAAGGCCTTGATCTAAGTTGCTTTGAATCACGTTAATGCCATTATTGATGCAATGGGTAATCATGTCGGAGTTTAATTCCAACCCATAGCCACTGACGTCTTTGCTTTCTTGTAAATGTTTTAATAGGCGGCCATCACCGCAACCAAGATCCATCACGCGCGAGTTGGGCTCTATCCAATCAGAGATAATTTGCAGATCGTAGCGTGAGAGCATTGAGCTTTGCACTGAATTTTTGTTTGTTGTGCTTTGGCTCATTTGGCGTTCTCGTGTTCATCACATTCTTTAGCAACACGTTGCAAGTAAGCACGCATCACAGACATATAATTGCCCACATCTAACAAGAATGAATCATGACCATACTCGGCCGTCACTTCGGCATAGCTAACATTGAGTTTATTGCTTTGCAGTGCGCGCACTATTTCACGCGAACGTTCAGTACTGAATCGCCAGTCGCTGCTGAACGACACCACAAAAAAATCAGCTTTTGCCGGAGCCAATGCTGTGGCTAAGTCGTCATTGTGTTTGGCAGCAAGATCAAAATAGTCCAATGCTTTTGTCATCAGCAAATACGTATTAGCATCAAAACGATCGACAAACTGGTCGCCTTGGTAGCGTAAATAGCTTTCAACTTCAAACTCAGGCGTAAACTCGTAATCAAATTTCGATTTATGACGTAAATCACGACCAAACTTGGTGCCCATTAACGCTTCTGATAAATAAGTGATATGCCCAACCATGCGCGCAATACGTAAGCCACGTTTTGGGCTGGTATTGTGTTGATAATAATTGCCATCGTGAAAGTCTGGGTCGGTGCGAATGGCTTGTCGTGCAACATCATTAAAGCCAATGTTTTGTGCATTTAATTTTGCTGCGCTGGCCACCACAATCGCATGACGTACACGATCAGGGTAGTCTGTACTCCATTGAATCGCTTGCATGCCGCCAAGGCTGCCGCCAACAACCGCGGCCCATTGTTGAACGCCTAAACGATCACTTAAGCGCTTTTGCGCCTCGACCCAATCGCTGACTGTGACAATTGGGAATTCAGTGCCATAAGGCTTGCCCGTTTCAGGATTGATTGAACTTGGTCCGGTGCTGCCATTACAGCCACCAAGATTATTTGAGCTGACCACAAAAAAGTGGTTTGTATCAATTGGTTTGCCCGGACCGATCAGTAAATCCCACCAGCCCGGGTTTTTATCATCCGGGTGGTGTTTGCCAGCAGCATGATGATCGCTTGATAGCGCATGGCAAATTAAAATTGCATTACTAGCACTGGCATTTAGCGTGCCATAGGTTTCATAAATAATTTGGTAGTTATTTAATGTACCACGGCTTTCAAGTTCCAGTGGTTCATCGAACAGCGCGATTTGCGGTTCGACTATCCCGACTGAACCGCCGACCGAATCGCCGATCTTGCTGTTCATAGATGTGTTATTCGACTCTGTCATTCAGCTAAACCGGCAGCGGTAATATTGGCGCAACGATTAAACGCAATGAAAACTGTAAGAATAGAATCACTAAAATGGGTGATAAATCTAAACCACCAATTGCAGGAATAAGGCGTTGTGCAGGCGCTAAGATAGGAGTACTGATAGATCTTGCAACGTTTAAAATTGGGTGATAGCTATGTGGCGCAACCCAAGAAGCAATCGCTTGTACAACTATTGCAGCAAGAAATAAGTAGATGCTGTATTTGATAAACACACCAATTCCCCAAATTGCATAGTCAATTGGCGAAGCTTGTTCCATGGCATTGCGTAAAAAAAGAAATGCCACAATTTTGATAATGCCGATAATGTAAGCCAATAAAATTGTGGCCGTATCAACAGTGCCAATACTCGGTAATATCTTACGCAGTGGAATCACTACCGGATTCGTTAATGCAATAACAAATTGACCAAACTCATTGCGAAAGTCTGCACGCACCCATTGCATCCAAAAACGTAGCAGCACAATGTACAAGGCGAAACCAATCAGCGCTTGCAGTAAAAAGTCAGAGGCGTTTTGTAGGTAAGGCATTAAGTTTTCCGTATGAAAGTATGTATTAAGAGTTTAGTGAACTGCCAGCTGAGTGTTAACCTAACTCATCGGCAAGTTGCTCAGAGCGCACTTTAGCCGCTGAAAATGCATCGGCAACGATTTGCTGCAAGCCCGATTGCTCAAATGATCTTAACGCGGCTTCAGTTGTACCATTGGGTGACGTGACATTATCAATCAAGGTTTGCAAAGGCAGATCACTTTGTTGAACCAATTGCGCTGCGCCTAACGCGGTTTGCACGGCTAATTGTTTGGCAGATTCTGGATCAATGCCAGCCTCAGTCGCTGAGTTGATTAACGACTGTGTAAACAACATAAAATAGGCAGGCCCACTACCAGAGAGGGCAGTAACGCTGTCAATATCATTTTCATTTTCAAGCCAAACACTATTGCCCACACAACTCAGCACGTTGCTTGCAATAGAACGCTGGCCAACGCTGACTCGCTCATTCGCATAAAGTCCGCTCGCGCCTGCACCAATTAGTGCCGGTGTGTTTGGCATCACACGTACCAAGGCATGATCAGCGCCTAACCATTTTTCGATTGAGCTAGCACGAATGCCTGCCACAATTGACACAATTAACGGTTTTTGCGTTTTAAAATCATCAGTTAAAGGCGTTAAGACTTGCTGTAAGACTTGTGGTTTAACCGCAATCACAACAACATCGGATTGTTTGACTAGACTTGAGTTGTCTGGAGCAATTCTAATTTGAAAGCGCTGAGCTAACTCTTTGGCTTTTTCTGCACCAGGTTGATGAACGATTATGTTAGTCGCAGCGTGACCTCCTTCAATCAGGCCGCCAATCAAGCTGGTGGCCATGTTGCCACCGCCAATAAAACCAATTTTTATGTCCATTAACTCAAGAATTTGTTGGGTAGATTTATCGCACCGTCACAGCGCTATTTGTGCTGACTATTGTACTGTACTCAGCTACGTGCGCCAAACAGGTCTGTGCCAATTCGCACCATCGTGCTGCCTTCAAGAATTGCTGCTTCTAAATCACCAGACATACCCATAGACAGAGTATCCATTTTAAGGCCAAGTTGCTGATTGCTTAAGTCGAGCAGTTGGCGTGCGCGAGCAAAAACAATACGTTGCTCTTTTATGCAGTCACGTGGCGCAGGTATCATCATAAAACCGCGTAATTTGATGCCGTCGAGTTCGCTTATTTGCGCGCATAAATCCACTGCTTGCTCAAAATTAACGCCACCTTTACTTACTTCATTGTCAGGGTTTAGTTGCACTAATATATTAATGTCGTTGCCTGCGCTTGCGAATCGCCGCGCTATCTTTAAGCGGTCAACGCCGTGCACCCAGCTAAAATGTTGTGCAATCAACGAGGTTTTGTTGGACTGAATTTGACCGATGAAATGCCAACTCAATGTCTCAATGCTGAGCTGACTTTGCTTATCGATGGCTTCTTGCAAATAATTTTCGCCAACATGGTTCAAGCCAGCCATAGAAAACTCGCGTACTAATTCGGCACCTTGTTTTTTGCTGGCACCAATCAATGTAATGTCTTGCGGTTGCCTGCCTGCGCGCTTGGCGGCATCCGTAATTCTTGAATTGATTATTGCTAATCGCTCACTTGCTTGTTGTTGCATAGGTGTTTGTCGATGGAGAAGCGAAACATTTGTGGTTATACTAATCTATAAATTATTTATTAATTGCTGAACAATAGTTAGCGGCTTTGGTTAATAGCTTGAGTTAATAGCTATGATTTAGCATGATTGAAGATTGTATCGCAACCACCCGGAGAAGGTATGGATATTGCAGAGTTACTCGCATTTAGCCAAAAAAATAAAGCGTCTGATTTACATTTATCATCAGGTTTGCCGCCAATGATACGTGTTGATGGTGATATGAAGCGTATCAATTTACCCGTTTTAGATGACGAAACGGTGCTAAAAATGATTTTCGATATCATGAACGATAAGCAGCGCAAGCGTTTCGAAGAAAATTTAGAAACAGACTTTTCGTTTGAAATTCCAAATGTCGCGCGTTTCAGGGTAAACGCATTTCAACAAGATCGAGGGCCAGCAGCCGTTTTCAGAACCATTCCGTCCGTGGTGTTAAGTTTAGATGATTTAGATGCGCCGCAAATTTTTCGTGAAATTTGTATGAAGCCACGCGGCTTAGTGCTCGTAACTGGGCCAACGGGTTCTGGTAAATCAACCACCTTAGCGGCAATGGTCGATTATATTAATGATAAGCAACGCTCGCATATTTTAACCGTTGAAGACCCAATCGAATTTGTTCATCAGAGCAAGAAGTGCTTGGTTAACCAACGTGAGCTGAACAAAGACACGCACAGTTTTGATAACGCTTTGAAGTCCGCATTGCGTGAAGACCCTGATGTTATTTTAGTCGGCGAGTTGCGTGACCTAGAAACCATACGATTAGCCATGACCGCAGCCGAAACAGGTCACTTAGTATTAGCTACTTTGCATACGAGTTCAGCACCAAAAACCATTGACCGTGTGGTGGATGTCTTCCCAGCGGAAGAAAAATCCATGGTCCGATCGATGCTGTCCGAATCAATTCAAGCAGTAATTGCGCAAACGTTGATTAAAAAAGTGGGTGGTGGCCGAGTTGCTGCCCATGAAATCATGCTCGGTACCTCTGCGATTCGTAACTTGATTCGTGAAGACAAGATTGCTCAAATGTATTCAATGATTCAAACAGGTCAGTCAGATGGTATGCAGACCCTAGACCAGTGCTTGGAAAACCTAGTGCGCGATCGTTTGATTACACCGGGTGATGCTCGTACGCGCGCCATCGATAAAAGCAAGTTCTTATAAGCAAAGTATTGGGTATTAATTTTTCGGAGAGTTTCACTTATGTATAAAATGGCCGACCTGCTACGCGCGATGATGGTAAAGAACGCGTCTGACTTATTTATTACTACTAATGCGACACCCAGCTTCAAGGTTGATGGCAAGATTTTTCCAATTGCCGGTGAACCTCTTAATGGCAAAGACTCTCAAGAGCTTTGCTACAGCATTATGACGGAAGAACAGCGACGAATTTTTGAGAGTGAAAAAGAGTGCAATTTTGCGATTCACCCAAAACAGATTGGCCGTTTTCGTGTGAATGTGTTTGTTCAGCAAGATAATGTGGGTATGGTTTTAAGGGCAATTAAAACCAACATTCCAACAGTGGATGAATTGCAAATACCCACAGTGCTGCAAAAAATGATTATGAAGCGGCGTGGGTTACTGATTTTTGTCGGTGGTACGGGTACCGGTAAAAGTACCTCAATGGCCAGCCTAGTGGATTATCGAAATCGTAATTCGCAAGATCATATTGTGACGATTGAAGACCCGATTGAATATTTGCACACACATAAAAAGTCGATTATTACGCAGCGAGAAGTGGGTGTGGATACTGATTCGTTTGAAAACGCATTAATCAACGCTATGCGCCAAGCACCCGATGTTATTCAGATCGGTGAGATTCGAACTCGTGAAACGATGGACAGTGCCATTGTGTTCTCTGAGACGGGCCATTTATGCATTGCCACCTTGCACGCGAATAATGCGTATCAAGCGCTAGATCGAATATTTAATTTCTTTCCGTCTGATCGCCGAGATCAATTAGCGATGGATTTGTCGATGAATTTATACGGTTTGGTGTCGCAACGTTTGTTGCCCGTAAAAGACCGCGAAGGGCGCGTGCCAGCGGTTGAGGTGCTAATTAATAGCCCAATGATTGCCGATATGATTAAAGAGCATCGTATTGATGAAATTCGCGGTGCAATGGAAAGCTCAACCGAGTGGGGCATGCAAACCTTTGATCAATCTTTGTTTGATTTGCATGAGCGCGATTTAATTACCTACGAAGACGCAATTAAAAACGCAGAGTCTGAAAACGATTTACGCTTGGCGATTAAATTACGTGGCAAACAAGCCGCAAAAACGGAATTTGGTGAAACCTTGTCGAATGTTGGGATTGAAGAAGACGGCTACTAAGCCGTTTTTTTTGTTCAGTTCTAAGCTTTTTCTAACATCATTGCCAGCAAAGCCATTCGCATTGGCACGCCATGGCTGGCCTGTTTGAAATAGGCCGCATTGGGTAGTGAATCAACGTCAGTGCTGATCTCATCAATACGCGGCAGTGGGTCTAAAATTAGTGTGTCAGTGCCTTCGACATCTGCTCGTTGTAGGCGATATTTCATGCGGTTAGTTTCAAACAATTCGCGATTCGCAAAACGTTCTTCTTGTAGCCGATTTAAGTAAGCAATATCAAAGCCCGGGCTTAAATCAACCTCGTCTTGTAGACTGCATTCCACCCCTAATGCCGTCAAAGAAGAGACCATCTCATCGCTTGGGAACAACTCTTTTGGCCCCATAAACGTAAAGCTATTATTCGGGTATTGCGCCAACAAACTGGTTAATGAATGGATGCTGCGTGATTGCAAGGAGTCAAAGCCAAACACAATACGCAAGTTGTCTAAACGGCCTTTTTCTTTGTAAATGGTATACACATCAATTAACGATTGCGTAGGGTGTTCGTTGCCACCATCACCCGCATTAATAAATGGCACACTGCTAGCGCCGGCTGCGATATCTGCACTGCCAGGTTGCGCGTGACGCATGATGATGATGTCTGCATAGCCGGAGACAATTTGGATTAAATCTTCAATGCTCTCACCTTTTTCCATGCTGGTAGAGGCTGCGTTTTGCGCGAATACAGTGCCCGCTTTCATGCGTTCTGCAGCGGTTTGAAAACTTAACATGGTACGCGAGCTTGGTTCAAAGAATAACAGCGCCACCATTTTGTCATCCAGCAACGCCGTACGACCATAAGTGGCGACATCGTGTGCCATGCGATCCGTCACATCAAAGATTTTCGTGATCGTCTCAGGATCAAGTTGTGAGGCAGACGTTAGGTGTTTAAATGGCAGCATGCTTTGATCGTTATTTTGAGGCCTTAAATTGTGCGAAGAATAACATACGCGGCTTTTGTATGGTTGCATCAAATTGACAGACAGATCAAGATTGCCACGCTGTGCTCGCCATGACGAGCATCTAAAATATCATTCAGAGCGCCAGCGAAGAATCGATTAAATCATACTAAAGAATTAAAATAGCTCTCTAGTATTAAGCAAGCCGCAACTTGGTCTCGTAATTCGACCTTTCGTTGTTGACTAAATTTGCGTTGGCTCAAATTCTGACCAGCCAATTCGGCATTCGCTGCAACCGTGCTAAGTCGTTCATCCATTTCAACAATTGTTAGTTTATGCTGCTGTTGAATATAGCTTTTAAAACGGTTAATCGCTTTATTCAAATGCGGGTCGGTTTCTCCTGTTTTGCCAATCACAATTGTATTTGGTTGCCACTCTTGTATTAGTTTGTCGATAGCCTGCCAGTCATGCTTGCCATTATTAACGGTTAATTGACTGACAGGCCGAGCAGAGTTATTGAACGACTGACCCACGGCAACCCCTGTTCGTTTTAACCCAATATCGAAACACAAAGCAATGATTGTTGGTGCGCGTTCTGTCATCTCGTATTCAGCCATTTAACGAGGCCGTGAAATGGCAGTACTTGTTACGCGGTTAGATGGCAAGAAGTGAAACGCGCGCGTGATGACTAAAATATCAACCGGTTTAAAAAACTCTTCGTCTGGGAAGGCGGCAAAGGGTGATGCGTCGCGTACAAAACGTAATGCCGCATCGTTAAGCAGCTTGTGCTTTGACGGGCTGTTAACATTTATGGCATTAATCGTCCCATTTTTATTTATTTCCACAGTTAGAATCAACGTGCCAGTAAGGCCTTTGGCTTTCGCCTGAATTGGGTAGTTTGCATTACCAGTCGCGACGACACTTTTGCGCCATGCATCTAGGTACTCAGCAGCGCCATGTGCTTTGGTCGATGGCGACAAGAATTCTTTCTTCGGTCTTTTTTGATAGTCTTCCCAGTTTTGATTAATTTTTGCAATCAAGCGTTCGCGCTCTAACTGCCGTTTTGATTTAGTCGAAATTTTATCTGGACCAACTTGTTTCTCTTGATTTTTAAGCTTGGTCTTATCGGGCGTTGTTCGCCTGACACTAATTGCGCCCTCCGTTGAGGTGATCAATTGATCTGGTGACAAACGATTCGTTTGTTCTTGGTTGGCAGTTTTTTGAATTGTTTGAATGGGTGATGGTGTAACAGCCTCAAACGGAATAGGGGATGATGCCTCTTTATCATCAAGCCCGCCACCTGTATTGTCCTTGACCGACACCGTCTCTGCATTATCGTTAACCTCATTGTTCGAGGTGTTAATCAAAACAACATCTAGAGTATTGTCTGTATTTGTACGCGCAGCGATATCGGGTAGCTTAAAGCTGATGCCCAAAATAATCACGGCGTGAAACAGCATTGATAAAAATGCGGTAACACTGATTAAATCTTGATTCTCGTTCACAAGTGTTGGGCTAGTGTTTGCAAGTAAGATCGGTGATTTTTACTTACGCGAGTCTCTGCTCGATGACGCGTAATAAATCCAGTGCAATATTGGTGCCAAATTCAGCATTAATTTCTTTAATGCACGTTGGGCTGGTGACATTGATTTCAGTTAAATGATTGCCGATCACATCGAGACCCGCAAACATAATATTGCGTTTACGCAACTCTGAGCCGACGGTTTCAGCAAGTTTACGATTTTCGTCACTTAACGGTTGTGCCACACCGCTGGCACCCGCAGCAAGGTTGCCTCGCGTTTCACCTTTTGCGGGAATGCGTGCTAACACATACGGAACTGGCTCGCCATTGACCATCAGAATGCGCTTATCACCGTCGGTAATTTCAGGAATATAGCGTTGCGCCATTGCAAAGCGTTGCCCATGATCAGTCAGTGTTTCAATAATCACCCCTATGTTTGGTGAGCCCGCTTGCACTCTAAAGATGGACGCGCCACCCATACCGTCTAAGGGTTTTAAAATAATGTCATTATGCTGCGCCAGAAAGGCTCGTATTTGATCGGCGCTGCGCGTAATTGTGGTGTCGGGGCAAAGCTCAGGAAACCACGCGCAATAAGCTTTTTCGTTGCAGTCACGTAATGAGGCTGGTGAGTTAACCACTAAGGCACCTTGCCGTTCAGCCAACTCTAATATATAGGTTGAATAAACAAACTCCATATCAAACGGTGGGTCTTTACGCATTAAAATAGCATCTAGATCGCCTAATTTAACTTGTTTCGCTTCGCCTAAATCAAACCAATGCTCAGCGTCTTGATAAGCAGTAAGGCGTCGCGCGGAACCTAGGGCAATTCCATTTTCAATTGATAAGTCGCCCATCTCAAAATATTCGACTTGCCAGTCTCGTTGCTGAGCCTGCCAGATCATTTCAAAAGTGCTGTCTTTCTTAATATTGATGGAACCGATCGGGTCCATGACTACTCCAAGCTTCATAACTAACTTACTCCAAAAGAGTCTAAATCTAATTGCGTAGATGTTACCGCGAATCATGCATAAAGTAACGGTCAAGCGTGTTGTATTAGCCAAACAATTGGTTAACAGCAAAACAAGTTTTCACTATATAATTGTTGCTAACGCAGTTAAAAACCAAATGAATAATGAAAAAGACTCCGTATAAAATGATCGCTTGCTTGGCTCTGCTAATGTTTATCAGCTCCTGTGGTGGTAAGGCCGCTAAAAAAGAAGCTGCTCAGACAGCTGAAACTACCGAAGATATTACGCGTCCACCGCAAGTGTCCCGCACTGTTGTGCGCAAGAAAGAACAAAACCCCGAAGAAACAATTTCATTCGATAAATGGGAAAAAAATCAACAAACGCAAAGCGAGTCTGAATAAGTAATTCTTATCAGAACAGCTAACACCGTTGGAGAAAGGTTAAGTCTGTAAGTTGTTGTCATAATCTCGTAATGAAGCCTCGTCAAAATACGCTTGCCTGTTAAGAAGGGCGAGTCAATAAATAAACGAGGTTTGACAAATGAAAACTAAATTAATGGCAGCAGTGGTAGCTGCATGTGCACTAATTTCAACTAGCGTTAATGCTGAAGTAAAAATATCCACTAAAGGTGGTTTAAAGGTCACAAGCGGTGACTATAAAATTCAAATCGGTGGTCGTATCCAATACGATTATAATCGTTCAGAACTAAACGGCGAGGTAGATGAGGATCAGTTTGATTCACGTCGTGCTCGTTTGTTTGTAAAGGGTAACGTCAGTAAAGATTGGAGTTACAAAGTAAATTGGAATGTGGATGGCGATGGTTTTGAGGATTTATATCTTCGCTACACGGGTTTTGGTAAAGGCGCAGTTGTAACGGTTGGTAATCAACACCAAGCATTTACACTTTCTCAACTTATTTCTTCAAAAGACGTTGGTATCTCAGAGCGTCCAGCGATTGTTGAACGTTATTTGATTGGCCGCCGTGAAAGCGTTCAGTTGCATGGTAACTTTGATAGATTCCATTACGCTGTTGGTCTTTTCACTGAAGAAGGCACTGATGAAGACAACGGCTTTGCTGGTCGTGTTGCCTATGCGCCAATAAAATCAGATGGCACAACTGTGCATTTAGGCTTTTCATATAAAGACACAGAAGAACAAGATGCGTTTGGTCTTGAGTTTGGTGCCGTGTATGGCTCTTATCATATTCAAGCAGAATACTTTGATGCAGATGAGGTCAGCGACGGCATTGAAACCGATATTGATGGCTACTATGTGCAAGCTGGTTATGTGATTACTGGTGAAACTCGCCCATATAAAAACGGCACCTTTAAGAAAATTAAACCCGCTAAAAAATCAGGTGCTTGGGAAGTGGTTGCACGTTACGAAGACGGTGACGGTGGCTTTGGTGATATTGAGTTAGGTGATACAAATGCAAAATCTTATGCACTCGGCTTAAATTACTACCTCAATGATTATGTTCGTATTAATGCGAGCTATCAAGACGGTGAAAGTAATATTACTGATGACGATGGCAATGAGTTCCGAGTTCGTTTTCAAGTTGCGTTCTAAAGTAAACGTTTAAAATAGATTTTGAAGGCTCAGCGTTTCGGCGTTGGGCCTTTTTACGTTTTGGCTAATGGTTTTGGATAAGCTAATGGCTTCGGATAAGCTAATGGCTTTACGTCTGATGTAACAGTTTTGTATTAAAGCGCTATTTTTCGATCCTCTAGGCTATGCTGATTAACAGCAAATCGGTATATTACGCCGATTAAACGACCACTCGATTTATAGATCATGATTTCAACCGCAAATATCACAATGCAGTTTG
>CAZOBR010000057.1:0-13697 GCA_964578035.1 uncultured Gammaproteobacteria bacterium | reverse complement strand
TTAATTACACTGAAATGAATTACGACAATGTATACACAATGTTGAAACACCCTAAAGCCTTACCGGGTTTATCGGATGGTGGTGCGCATGTTGGCACTATTTGTGATGCGAGCTTCCCGAGTTATTTACTCAGTCATTGGACGCGTGACCGTTTGTGTAAAGACAAACCTGGTATCGCTCTAGAACGCGCTATTCAAATGTTGACCGCCGATGGCGCAGACTATTTAGGCTTAAATGACCGTGGTCGACTCGCGCCAGGTCTAAAGGCAGACATTAATATTATTGATTACGAAAATCTAGCCTTAGGCATTCCACGCATGGTGCAAGACTTACCCGCAGGCGGTCAGCGCTTACTACAAGATGTGACAGGCTACAAAGCAACCTTTGTGTCTGGCCAACAAGTGATCGCAGACGATCAGGTGTTAGCTCATCGCCCAGGTAAACTGGTACGTATGAAAGCAGCTTAGTTATTGCTTAATGACTTGAGCTAAATAGTTATTAGCTTGATATTAATTAGTTCCAGCGGCTATTAATTCGCTCCGGCGGTTGCACTACTACTGGTCTTGGTGAAGACCGCGCCGGTCCATTTGTTTTGGTCGAGCAAAATACGGGCGGCTTCTGTGTGATACACAATATTCCAGTGTTCGTCCTCGTCAGGCAATGGATTATCTTTGCGCGTTTCGGTGGTGACTGGTTCTAGGCCCAGTGTTTCTCGGTATGCGTTTAATTCTACGAGTGACTGGCTTTCAATTGAGTCGCGACGAGCTTTGCGAGTTTCAATATTCAGCGACAATTCTTTGATGCTTTTGTTTTTAGCAACGCGCTCTGAGCTTTGACGCAGTAATACAAACGCTGGTTCAGTCTTCGAACGTTCTAAATGGCGTCGATTCAAGTCTTGAATTAACGATGTTGAGATTGTTTGAACTGGATAATCTGCCGCATCCGTTTTAGACCATGGCAGGGCGTTATCGTATGCGCGTTCGCCAAATTCTTCGTCTTCAATGCCAGAGTTTAATTGCACGTCTGGTGTGACACCGCGATGCTGCGTGCTGCCGCCATTAACGCGGAAGAACTGCGCCGTGGTGAATTTAACTTGGCTTTCGTGGCTTACATTGTTGCCAACGCGTAACGGCGCGACACGTTGTACCGTGCCTTTGCCAAATGAGCGTTCTCCAACAATTACCGCACGCCCGTAGTCTTGCAATGCCGCAGCAAAAATTTCAGAAGCTGAAGCGCTATAGCGATCTACCAATACAACCATTGGACCATCGTAAGCCACTGAGCTGTCGCGATCTTTCAGAACCTGACGTTTACGATTTGATTGAATCACTTGTACCACAGGGCCTTTTTCAATAAACAAGCCAGTTAGGCTGATCGCTTCATTCAAATAACCGCCGCCATTGCCGCGCAAGTCGATCACTAGACCCTCTGAGTCCGTGCCTTTCATTTCTTCAAGCAGTTTGCGTACGTCATGAGTCGTAGCTGTGTACTTCGCGCCGCCTTTTGCTTGGCCTGAGTTTGAATAAAATGATGGAATGCTGATGACGGAAAATTTTCGTTCTTTATTGCCATCTGGAATGTCAACATAGCTCAGTTTGGCTGCTTGGTCTTCAAGCTGAATTACATCACGTACCAACTCAATTGTTTCTGGCGGCGCGCCAGGTGCGCTGCCGTTTTTGATAATATCCAAACGAACTTTAGTACCTTTGTCACCACGGATCATTTGCACAACATCCATTAAGCGCCAGCCGATCACATTGATCATTTCTTCATTGTCTTGGGCAACGCCAACGATTTTATCTTCGGGGCTAATTTGTTTGCTTTTTTCCGCTGGGCCACCGGTAATGATTCGATTAATTACTGTGTAGTCTTCCTCGGTTTGCAGCGCCGCACCAATACCTTGCAGTGATAACGACATATTAATGCGAAAGTTCTCAGCGGTAACGTGCGACATATACTGAGTGTGTGGGCTGAGCTCTTTGGTATACGCGTTCATAAACCATTCAAACACTTCATCGGCCTTTAACTGAAACGTTACGTCGCGTTGACGTTGGTATCGACGTGTTAGGTTTTCGCGTACTTTGTCGAGTTCCGTATCGGACATTAACTGCAACAATGTGTCGTTCTTAATTCGCTTGCGCCAGACTTCTTTAATTTCGTTATCGTCTTTCGCCCATACGTAATTGTCGCGATCAATATTAATTGAATCGTCTTTGGTAAAATCAAAATCGTTTTGTATTAGCTCTAAGGCGAGTTCGGTGCGTTTATCTAATCGCTGACGGTAGAGTTTGAAAATATCGAACGCCACTTCAACGTTACGCTTTTTAAGATAGTCGTCTAGCTTGTAGCGATAGGCTGACAGCTGATCAATATCTTTTTGTGTGAAATAACTTTTTCGAGGGTCTAGTAATTCTAAATATGCATCTAAAATGCGTGATGAGTATTCGTCATTTAATTCATTTGGCAAATAATGGCCATAACGCAAATGGTAAAGCGTTTGATGTACGTCCTCAGCTAGTTCAGCATTCATCGTGAGTTCAGCGTCTTTAATTTTTATGACATCGGCTGTTGCAGACCCTGTTGCAAAAAACGTTAATGCGGCAAAACATAGTGTTAACGCGGCTTTAGGCGATGCAGTATGGGCGCGATGACTGAATGTGTTAGCAAAGCGCGCGATTAAATTAGACTGTGAATCAAACATAAAACGATGCATGGAATTTCCAATAAGTTGAACGAATGGGCTTCGAATAATAATCCCGAATAACCATTATAGAGTAAAGAGTTGCTTATGCGCACTGTAGTGTGTCCAAACTTTAATACGCATAGTGTAAGATGGCGTTATTATCCGATCTGGCAAAATTTGCCAAACACGTAATTTAACCTCGACTACAATTTATCTACTACTACTTTAAGATCATGTTTGAACAAGAATTATTGCAGCCTGTCATATATTTCATAATTGGATTAATCGTTGGCGTTGCTGCCACACTTATCTTTAATAAAGCGCGAACGGGCACGGCGTCGGCGCATAAATTAAAGAAAGAAATGGAAGATTACCAAGACAAGGTCGAGCAGCATTTTGAGCAAACCTCGCAAAAGTTCAAAAACATGACCGAGCAATATCAAGATTTATATCAACACTTATCAGTCGGTGCGACAACATTGTGTCGGCCAGACAATATTGCGCCAGGCTTGAGTGATAACAGCGCGACAGTCGCCGAACTTGAAGCACCTGCCAAGCCAATGACTACTAAAGCAGGCGCGCCCACGACGGAAAAGAAACAGTCACAAGATAATGCAGAGCCCTCAGCTTTAAATAAAGAGCCTTCAGCTGATAAAAAGCCCTCAGCTGTTGCTAATGAGCCCTCAGCTGATAAAGAGCCCTCAGTCGCCAATAAAGAATCGTCAGCCGCTCCAGAAAGTAAGCCTGTTAAAACTAAGACTGACGCAAATCAAAAGAACGCACCCTCTGAAAAAAAGGCTAGCGCTGTGAAACCAGTTGATTCTAATAAATCACCTAAAAAATAGGCTATTTTAGCTAATGCATTACCACATGCGACATAAGCTTTGACACAAAAACATATCGATCAACTTTGTAGTCAAGTTCGTGCCTGCACGCTTTGCGCAGATAGGCTAAAAGATGGCGTACGCCCTGTGGTGCAAATGGGGCACAATGCGCGCGTGTTAATTGTTGGGCAAGCGCCAGGCGCAAAAGTGCATGCCAGTGGTATTCCGTTTGACGACGCCAGTGGTGATCGCTTACGTGATTGGATGGGTGTTGATAAGAGCACTTTTTATGATCCGCAAAAAACGGCAATTTTGCCAATGGGCTTTTGTTACCCAGGGACAGGTAAATCAGGTGATTTGCCGCCCCTCAAGATTTGCGCTGAAACATGGCGGCAACGTTTGTTAGATTCCTTAATTAATGTTCAACTGACTTTGGTGATTGGTCAATATGCGCAAGCCTGGCACTTAAGTGGCGATCAGAATGGAGTTGAAGGTTGTAACGAAATACCAGCGGCAAAGAAAAATCTGACCGAAACGGTAAAAAGTTGGGGTGATTATTACCGTGCTAGCGAGCAACAATTGTTGCCGTTACCGCACCCTAGCCCGCGAAATAATATTTGGTTAAAAAAGAACCCGTGGTTTGAGACTGATGTGTTACCAACACTCAAACAACGGGTTGCTAGTTTGCGATTGGTTTGAATAATCGCGTTTTGATAAGGCTGTCATCTAGACGGCGTATTTGCTAGTTCAACATCGCGCTCCCAGTTCTTAACTAAGAAGCCGAGCAGAAGAAGTAATGCGCCAACACCCACGCTAAACGTTACGATTTGCAAATACAGACTTGGCATTTCTGCTACGTTTTCGGGGTCAAAATTGCCAGCAAATAGTCCGGCAATAATATTGCCAATTGAATACGTAAGAACAAAAATGCCCATCACTTGGCCAATGTGGCGCTTAGGCGATAATTTACTAACCGCGCTCAGTGCAATTGGGCTTAGGCACAACTCACCCACTGTGTGTAAAAAGTAAGTCATGATTAACCAATAAGGTGCTGCTTTAAGTCCGCTGGCTGCAATATGCGCCGCGTAGTACATCAAGATAAAACCACTTGCCATGATCATTAAACCCATTGCGCATTTAATGCCATATGCTGGTGACACAAATCGTTTGCCCAAATTAATCCAAAGGGCCGCAAAGAAGGGTGTCAGAATAATAATAAATAGTGAGTTAGCCGATTGAAACCACGCTGGCGGAACGTCAAAGCCTAATACGTTCAAGTCAGTGTAATCACGCGCAAACAAATTCAATGTGGAACCCGCTTGCTCAAACCCAGACCAAAAACAGGCTGAGGCAATACAAACGAGCAATAGTGCGCCCATGCCTTTCTTTTCAAGCGGTGAGAGTTTGCCTAAGAAAAAGATTACGCCAAAATAAACAAAAAACAAAACGGTAAAAATAACCGCGGTGTACTTGGCAATCACAATAGGGTCAACCAAAAAAGTACCATTCATTATCAGGCCAGTGATCAACGCAATGAGTACAACCGTGCCAATAATAATCCGCCAGCTGAGCTTAGTTGCTTTATCGCTGACTGGTGATGCGGGTTGTTCACTGACACCATTTAAGTTGTTCAAGGTTCGCTGATACTGAAAAAGACCGAAGCCCATACCAACGGCAGCCGCACCAAATGCCCAATGCCAACCAACGTTTTCTGCCAAATAGCCGCACACAAAATAGCCAATTAATGCGCCGATATTAATGCCCATATAGTAAATTGCATAACCGCTATCACGACGCTTGTCATCGTTTTGATACAGTTGGCCAACTAAAGCGCTGATATTGGGTTTTAATAGCCCAGTGCCAATCGCGACCAAAATTAAGCCAATAAAAAACGTATTTTCGCTCGGGATCGCCAGTGTGATATGGCCACACATAATAATAATGCCGCCATACCAAATGGCCTTTTGCCCGCCGATTAATCGATCGGCAATCCAACCGCCAGGTAAACCCATAAAGTAAACGGATGCGGTGTAAAGACCATATATAGCAACGGCAACCGATGCGGTGATTTCCATACCACCTTCTTGCAAGGTTGCAGTCATAAACAAAACCAACAATGCGCGCATGCCATAATAGCTCATGCGCTCCCACATCTCGGTAAAGAACAGTGTTTTTAAGCCAGTAGGGTGACCAAAAAAACCGTGATCATTATTGTGAATAGTTGGCGTATTATTCATGATGTTTTTATTACCTGTTTATTATTGTGTGCGCTTATCTGTAATCGAATGCATTGACCTTAGGTCTAGCATGTAAGAGCATTGATCCATAAAACGAAAATACCAATAAAATAGACCTATGCAAACCCCAAAGTATCACACCCTGCTTTCCGTACCTAAAGAGTTCCCTAAAATGCGAATGAATAAGTTATGCCGCAATTGGCTATTTGCATTGATAAGCGTATTCATTCTCAACGCATGTGGCCAAGGTGAGAGCAATGTTGAGCGCGGTAATCGGGAAGGTATTTTGTATAAAGGCAATGGCACAGAGCCCCAAACCTTAGACCCGCATACAGCTACCGGTGTACCTGAGCACCACATATTAGCAGCACTTTTTGAGGGTTTAGTTGCTAAAGATCCTGCTACTTTAGAAATCGTACCGGGAGTTGCGGAGTCGTGGACGATTAGTGATGACGGTAAGATATATACCTTTAAACTACAGCCTAATGCTAAATGGTCAAATGGCGATGTGCTTACCGCACATGACTTTGTTTGGTCTTGGTGGCGCGGCTTACAACCGCAACTGGGAAATCAATATGTGTTTATGTATTTCCCAGTAAAGAATGCGGAAGATTATTTTAAAGGCGAGATCAGTGATTGGGATCAAGTGGGTATCAAAGCGCTCGACGATACAACGTTGCAAATTGAGTTGCGCAATCCGACACCTTACTTTTTACAATTGCTTGATCATTACTCTACTTTCCCGGTGCATCGCTCAACTATTGAAAAATGGGGGGCTCCCGATGAGTCTTATACCCGCTGGACTAGGCCTGAGAATATTGTTAGTAACGGGCCATTTAAATTAGATGAGTGGCGTTTGAATAAAGTACTTAGCGTATCGCGTAATGAAAACTATTGGGATATTGATCGCGTTAGTTTAAACGGCGTGCGTTTTTATCCAATTGAAAGCCCTACTGTCGAAGAGCGAATGTACCGAGCAGGTCAATTGCATTTCACTAATACTGGTGTGATTGATCGTTTGCCATATTATCGTGAAAACAATCCACAAGCTTTGCGTATTGCGCCATATCTAGGAACCTATATGTATCGGCTTAATACTAGGCTCGAATACCTTAAAGATAAGCGTGTTCGTAAAGCTTTAGCGATGACGATAGACAGGGATACCTTAACAAGAACAATATTGAATGGCTTGCCAACACCTTCATACGCTATTACGCCACCCGGCCTTTTGGGCTATCAGCCACCCAAAGTGTTTGACTATAACCCTGAACACGCACGTAAATTATTGGCTGAGGCGGGTTACCCGAATGGTGAAGGCTTTCCTGAGTTTGAGCTACAGTTCAATACCAGTGAAAGCCATCGAAAAATTGCCGTTGCAATACAACAAATGTGGAAAACCAAATTGAATATCAATGTTCGCTTACAAAACAAAGACTGGAAAGTATATTTAGACAGTGAATCAACAGGCGATTATGAGATATCTCGTGCCGGTTGGATTGGTGACTACGTGGACCCCAATACCTTTCTAGACATGTGGGTGTCTGGTAGTGGTTTAAACCGAACGGGCTGGCAAAATGATGAGTACGATAAGTTAGTACTCAAGACAGCGCCTGAGGCAAAAACACGTGAGGCGCGCTTTGCCGCTTTTTACAAAGCGGAAAAAATATTGATCAACGATATGCCATTTATACCAATTTACACATATTCAAGTCATCGCTATCAGCACCCATCGGTACAAGGTTTGCCAAGTAATTTACTGAACTACTACAATTATCGCTCCGTATCGCTTGACCCGAATTGGCAGAAAGCGACAGGCGCGAATCGGCATGGGGGCAAGCAATAATGTTGAAATTTATTTTACTAAGGCTTGCTCAAGCAATCCCCGTTTTATTTGCGGTGATTACAGCAACCTTCTTTTTAATTCGCCAAGCACCGGGTGGGCCGTTTGACGCTGAAAAACCTGTTATCCCTGCCGTAAAACGTGCCTTAGAGGCCAAGTATAATCTTGATTTGCCAATGTGGCAGCAATACACACAATATCTGACTGATCTATTTCAGGGCAGCATGGGGCCGTCGTTTAAATACCCTGGTTGGGCGGTTGAAGATTTAATTTTAAGTGGCTTGCCCGCCACCGCCGAATTGGCTTTATATGCGTTGTTAGTGGCTATTTTTATCGGTGTATTAGCTGGTGTGTCGGCCGCGTTAAAGCCTAATACCGCGAGAGATTACGTGCCTATGTCGGTTGCGATGCTGGGTATTTGTATGCCGAGCTTTTTACTTGGGCCTTTGTTGATATTGATTTTTGGTTTTTGGCTAGAGTGGTTGCCGATCTCTGGTTGGGGCGACTTGCCTGGCGATAAAATTTTGCCTTCCATCACCTTAGGGGCTGGTTACGCCGCTTATGTGGCACGCTTAACCCGCGGCGGCATGTTAGAGGTGATGAGCCAAGATTATATTCGTACCGCGCGTGCCAAAGGCTTGCCTGAATGGGTGGTCATCACTAAACACGCGCTACGTGGTGGTTTAATTCCAACCGTGGCGTTTTTAGGGCCCGCGTTTGCTGGCCTTTTAGCAGGTTCGTTTGTGGTCGAAACCATTTTTCAAATACCAGGGCTTGGGCGATTTTACGTGCAAGCCGCGTTTAACCGCGATTACACAATGATTCTAGGCACCACGATCTTTATTTCAACGTTGATCATTGTGTTCAACTTGTTGTCCGATTTGCTTGCGGTGTGGATGAATCCGAAACTCAGAAATCAAGTTTACGGAGGTGCATCATGAATCAAGCCGAGTTAATTGATAGTGTGCAAGAAGCTGAACAAGGCACGTCTCTATGGGCAGATGCGTGGGTGCGTTTAAAGAAAAACAAACTGGCTGTGGCGGGTTTAATTATTGTTCTCGCATTAATTTTTATATCCATCATCACACCGTGGATTGCGCCTTATGGCTATGAAGAGCAAAACCTAGAGCTAGGTGCAACGCCGCCATCGCTAGCGCACTGGTTTGGCACGGATGTGTTCGGCCGTGATTTGCTTACCCGAGTTATGTACGGTGGCCGTGTCTCACTTGCGGTAGGTGTGATTGCTACCACCGTTGCATTACTGATAGGCGTGACTTGGGGCACAATTGCCGGTTATGTTGGTGGCCGCACAGATGTTGTGATGATGCGTATTGTTGATGCGCTATATGCTTTGCCATTTATCATTTTTATTATTTTATTAATGGTGGTGTTTGGCCGCAGTTTGCTATTACTCTTTTTAGCTATAGGTGCGGTTGAATGGCTAACCATGGCGCGCATTGTGCGCGGCCAAGTATTAAGTATTCGCAATCAAGAGTTTATTGAAGCGGCACGTTCAATGGGATTATCTACCTCGCATATTTTGCTGAAGCATGTGGTGCCAAACAGCCTTGGACCAATCATTGTTTATGCCACGTTAACCGTGCCGCAAGTGATGTTGCTTGAGGCGTTTTTAAGTTTTCTGGGTTTAGGTATTCAACCTCCGCAATCATCTTGGGGCTTGTTGATATCGGGTGGCGCTGAGGTGATGGAGGATTCACCTTGGTTATTAATTTTTCCTGGGCTTGCTTTATCGATTACATTATTCGCGTTGAACTTTTTAGGCGATGGTTTGCGCGACGCACTCGACCCTAAGGCGTCCAAGGACTAGGTGACATTATGAGTTTATTAACTGTTGAGAATTTAACTGTTCGCTTCTACACCCGTAATGGTATTACCACTGCGGTAGATAACGTCAGCTTTAGTGTGGATAAAGGTCAAATACTGGGTATTGTTGGCGAGTCTGGCAGTGGCAAATCAGTCAGTTGCTATAGCTTGTTAGGTTTAGTGCCATGTCCCCCAGGACAGATTGAATCAGGCACAGCAATATTTGAAGGTCAAGATTTACTGGCACTATCTGAAGATGAATTGCGTGCAATACGCGGTGATGATATTGCGATGATCTTTCAAGACCCGATGACCTGCTTGAATCCATTTATTACGATCGGTGAGCAATTGATTGAACCGTTGATCTACCATCGTGACTACACTCGTGCTGACGCAAAAACTCGCGCCATTGAGTTGATGGAAGAAACGGGCATTAAACGAGCCGCAGAGCGTTTCAACGCGTATCCGCATGAGTTTTCAGGTGGTATGCGCCAGCGCGTTATGATCGCAATGGCGCTAATTACTGAGCCTAAATTATTAATTGCAGATGAGCCGACCACGGCACTCGATGTAACGATTCAAGCGCAGATTTTGGCATTGATTGCCGAGTTACAAAAAACGCGCGACTTAGGGGTTATTTTTATCTCGCATGATTTGGCAGTGGTCCGTCATTTAGCTAACAAAGTGGTTGTGATGAAATCAGGTCAAGTGGTTGAACGTAACAACACACAATCAATTTTTGACCGACCAGAGCATGAATATACGCAAACCTTATTAAGCGCAGTGCCAAGTGGCGCGAAGGCAGAACAAAACTTAAGTCAAAACGCATCTATTTTATCGGTTAAAAATTTAACCACGAGCTTTATTGACCGTGATTCGGGTCAGCGTTTTAAGGCCGTTGATGATGTCAGTTTTGATCTAAAGCGTAATGAAATACTCGGTTTGGTCGGTGAGTCTGGTTCAGGAAAATCAACCATTGGGCGCAGTATTTTAAAACTGGTTAAAGCACAATCGGGTCAGGTGTTGTTTGATGGTCAAGATTTATTACCGTTGACAGCAAAGCAAATGCGACCTGTGCGTCGCCGTGTGCAAATGATTTTTCAAGACCCTTATGCTTCACTGAATCCAAGAATGACGGTTTATGATGCCTTAGCCGAGCCGCTATTATTTCATGCTCTTGCAACTAAAAATAACGTTGAAGCACAAGTGCTTGAACTAATGGACGATGTTGGTTTAGCGCGACGCGCGGTAAAAAAGTACCCACATGAGTTTTCGGGTGGTCAGCGTCAGCGAATTGCGATTGGCCGCGCTATTGCCACTCGGCCAGAATTAATTATTGCTGACGAGCCGGTATCGGCGCTTGATGTGACAATACAAAAACAAGTCTTAGATTTATTGAACGACTTAGTCGCTAAACATAATTTGAGTATGCTATTTGTGTCACACGACCTGTCTGTGGTTCGTTCTTTGTGTGATCGAGTAATGGTGTTGCAACAAGGCAAGTTAGTAGAGCTAGGTGAAACCGAGCAACTTTGGCAACAACCGCAAGCGCAATACACTCAAGATTTATTAGCGGCTATTCCACAACTATCTTGAACTATTTTAAGGTATGAAAAATTTTAAAAATTAATAAAGTCCGCAGGGTTTAAGTTTGGCTTGCGTATAAGTGTTGTAGGGTAATTAAATTCACTGGAGATTTACAATGAACACCAAACAACTTTTTAGTACTTTGATTGGCACCTTGCTTGCAGCAATATTCATGTTTTCGACCCTGGCTTATGCGCAAGCGCCTCAAGATGGCCAAGAACCGCAATATCAGCATGATGATGCTGACGGTGAATACAGAGGCAAACACAAGGGCAAGCATCACAAAGACAAGCATCGTAAACGTATGGCTAAGTTGATGATGAAGCGCATTGACACTAACAACGATGGCAAAATTGATTTTAATGAATTCATTACGCATTCTGAGCAACGTTTTCAAACCATGGACATTAATAGCGATGGCTATGTAACGCCTGAAGAGGCGCGTGCAGGGCATAAGCTAATGCGTGAAAAAATGAAGCAAGCCTTTAAAGAACGACGACAAACGGAGCGAGATTCGCAAGAAGCAGATAGTTAATAATCGCTTTATATACCGCAATATATTCGATATCTAATGCAGGATTGGACGCAACAGTCTGATGATCAGCTTATGGTTGAAGTATGCAAAGGCAATCATGATGCCTTTGCCGCTTTGGTTGCCCGACATACTCAAAATTTTTACGCGTTAGCTTATCGAACATTGCAACAGCAAGAAGACGCGCACGATATTGTGCAAGCCGCGTTTATCAAACTGTGGCAAAAACCACAATTATGGAAGGCTGACAAGTCAAAATTCAGCACATGGTTTTATCGCGTTATCATTAATGCCTGTCATGATCACCGGCGTAAATATGCACGTTCTGTTAATGTGGACGATACAGTTTTCGAGCAGCTTGCCACGCCGCTTGATTCTGAACAAACGACATTAGAACAGAAACAAGCGCTGAACTGGCAACAGCAAGCCTTGGAGTGTGCAATTAGCAAGCTGTCGTCTTCGCAACGCGATGCATTAAATTTAGTGGTTTACTCTGAGTTACCACAAAAACAAGCAGCTGAAATATTGGGTGTGAGTGTTAAAGCGCTGGAATCGTTATTGATTCGCGCAAAACGATCGATGGCTAAGACCGTGAATGAATTTGAAGTAAGTGGTGTTAATATAGCCAGTGATAGCACAGCTTACCCTAACCGAATATCGGAAAAGGTTTAACATGATGGTTAATGAAGACAATGTATTAGACATTCTGCGCGCTGATGTGCCACATGCGCTTGGCCTTGAACAACGCATTTTGGCTGAAACATCGACAATTACAAAACGCCAACCGTTTTGGCAACGGCAACTTATTGGTTTTCTGCCAATGCCGATAGCGGGCGCATTGGTGGCTGGCATGGCGGTTTTTATGCTTGTTACGGTTTTAGAAATGCCTGCTCTCATTCAAAGTCAAACTGTGATTGTTAAGCAAACAACAACGAATCAAGCGGAACAAGAAGGACAACTGGAAAGTGTTATGCAGCCTGAGCTTGTCGATGAGTATGACATGCGCGAATTAATGCTGTTACAAGATGAGCACTTTTTTGCTCAGCTCTAAGTTGGCTTTGTAGTTGGTTTTCTAGTTTTTGCTTTTGTATCGTTCTTACTATTAGTTTAACTTAGGCCTAAAAATTAATGCGTTCGCATTATTGTCAATCAAGTAGTTGTAGCGATGGTTGACGCGATTCAAGAGGTCTGTGCCTAACAAGCCCTGAATTGGCGAATTGCTGTCAAATTCGATTTCAGCGACAACCAAGCCTTCCACTGTTAAGCGCCCCAAGCGTATCTTTTCGGCTCGATAAAGCGCCGCGTTTCGTTCTCCATTTGCGGTACTAAGGCGTATTGATCTGCCAGTTGGCGCTAAGCCTAAGCGCTGTATTTGCTGTGACGATAAAGACGTAATGGATGCGCCAGTGTCTAATAGCATATTAACTCGGCGGCCATTGATCGATGTATCGACTAAAAAGCTATTACCGCGCCGAGATAAAGGCACCACTAAATCTGATGCTGCGAATTCAGCTTTGTTTTTTTTAATTACTTCGGGCGTGGTTTGCTGGCGTTTTAAATCGTCAATCTTAGCGAGATGACTCGCAACCAGTCCGCCAAACTCTAAATCATACTGCAATGGCAACAACAGCTGTTTGGCCGCCTTGTTATCTCCTATATTAAGTTGAGCCAACGCCAGTTCATAGGCAAAGCGGGTTGAGCTAGGGTGCTGATTGAGCAGGTCTTGATAGAGCATCCGTATACCAAGTAGATCATTTTGACTGTTTAAACCTTTTTTTATGCTGCTTGCGAGAACTTCTAGACGACTTATTTTTGTTTGCAAAATATCCGGCTGACTTTCAAGAG
Source organism: uncultured Gammaproteobacteria bacterium (assembly GCA_964578035.1). GTDB lineage: Bacteria > Pseudomonadota > Gammaproteobacteria > Arenicellales > Arenicellaceae > Arenicella. The sequence continues at coordinate 325 of CAZOBR010000057.1, read as the reverse complement.
CCGCTGCGCGAGTCAAGGCATGGAACTCTTGTTCGGGCTTATTTAATGACGCACTGATTTTAACGAGTTCGTCCCAAACAACCAGTTCGTCGAAATATTGGCTAAAGATAATTAGATCACGTTCAGCTAAATTGAATTTTTCTAAACTCTTGAGCGTGCTTATGTAGCGAAAGAAAACAGCTTTAAGTTCGTCCAGTTGCTGTGATGACAACGCTATTTGATATTGATTGATTAATGACAGCGCCGTTTGCGTTTGGCCTTTTGAAAGCAAATTTTTAGCTTGCTTGAAAGCATCAAACTCATTTTTAGAAGAAGTCGTATTAGT
>CAZOBR010000056.1:0-14790 GCA_964578035.1 uncultured Gammaproteobacteria bacterium | reverse complement strand
GTTTGAATCAGGTTCGTGCCCCCTATGATTTAGTTAAATCCATGCGCGCCTCTATTTTAGTGCTGGGGCCATTGGTTGCTCGAATGGGGCATGCTGAAGTGTCACTACCCGGTGGTTGCGCGATTGGTTCACGGCCTGTGAATTTGCACATTAAAGGCCTAGAAGCCATGGGTGCAAAAGTAACCATTGAAGATGGCTACATCAAAGCGACCGCAGAACGCTTGCAAGGCGCTCGTATTTTTATGGATATGGTGTCGGTTACAGGTACTGAAAACCTAATGATGGCGGCTGCGTTAGCACAAGGCACAACGGTTATTGAAAATGCCGCGCGTGAACCTGAAATTGTTGATTTGGCGAATTGCTTGAATGCGATGGGCGCCAAAATTTCTGGTGCGGGCTCCGCTGAACTGGTTATTGAAGGGGTAGACTCCTTACACGATGCCACTCATACGGTCATTGCTGATCGTATCGAGACTGGCACGTATTTAGTGGCAGGTGCGGCAACGCGCGGTCGCGTTAAAACCCGTCGTACTGATGCCCGTTATCTTGATGCGGTATTAGATAAACTCACTGAAGCCGGTGCTCAGATCACAATTGATGGCGACACTATTGAGCTTGATATGAAAGGCAATCGCCCAAAAGCGGTGAATATTCATACTGCGCCGCACCCTGCATTCCCCACTGATATGCAAGCGCAGTTTGTCACGATGAATGCATTGGCTGAAGGCACCAGTAAAGTCGTCGAAACTATTTTTGAAAATCGTTTTATGCACGTACAAGAGTTGCAGCGCATGGGTGCGCAGATTGATCTCGAAGGTAATACGGCGTTTATTACCGGCCGTAATAAATTCCGCGGAGCGCCAGTTATGGCAACTGATTTGCGCGCATCGGCCAGTTTGGTTATTGCTGGTTTAATGGCGGATAAACCAACGGTGATCGATCGTATCTATCACATTGACCGTGGTTATGAGAGCATTGAAGAGAAGTTGTCGCGCCTTGGCGCTAATATCCGTCGAGTCCCAGGCCATATTTGGGACAAAGACCCGTCATTACAAGAACTGGTGAACTAAATGATTACCATTGCACTTTCAAAAGGGCGCATTCTTGGCCAAACATTGCCAATGCTGGATGAAGTCGGTATTCGTTTAAACGATGACCCTAAGTCTAGCCGTAAGCTTATTTTTAGTACTAATCACGATGATATTCAGTGTGTGGTAATTCGCGCAACGGACGTACCAACCTATGTACAATTCGGTGCCGCAGATCTTGGTATAGTCGGCAAAGATGGCTTAATGGAGCACGGTGGTGAAGGCTTGTGCGAATTACTTGATTTGCAAATTTCAAAGTGTCGTTTAATGACCGCCGTGCCAGCAGCGCAAATGGCAGTGACTAACGATACGTCGGCCGCACCATATGGCCGAAAACGGCTACGCGTTGCGAGCAAATACGTAAAGCTTGCGCAAGAGTATTATCAATCGCAAGGTATCCAGGCCGAAATCATTAAGTTGTATGGCGCGATGGAGCTAGCACCTTTAGTGGGCTTAGCTGACGAAATTGTTGATTTGGTAGAAACCGGTAGCACGCTCAAAGCGAACAATTTGGTTGCCAAAGATTTGATTGCGAACATTTCTTGCCGTTTGGTCGCGAATGCGGCCTCGATGCGAGTTAAGCATGCGCCTATTAGCGATATCGTCAGCAAGCTGACCAACGTTGTTGAAAATAACGCAAACAACAACTAATACGATGGCAACAATGCAACTAACAAAACTTAATGGCTCCCAAGCTGATTTTGATGTAAAGCTAAATCAGCTGCTTAATCGTGATACCAGCGTTGAGTCAAATGTTGATGCGGTTGTCGCGCCAATCATTACCGACGTTATCGCGCGCGGAGACGCGGCACTGCTTGAATACACAGAGCGTTTTGATGGTTATACGTTGTTTGAACCGGAAATTGAGATATCGACTAAGCGTTTAACGCAAGCGCTTGAGTCAATTGCTGTCGAACAGCGCCAGGCGCTTGAATACGCTGCTGCTCGAGTTCGTGATTATCACCAACATCAGTTGCAAGAATCATGGAGCTATAGCGAAGCAGATGGTACTGAACTAGGGCAAAAAATTACTCCGATTAAGCGCGCAGGGTTATATGTGCCTGGTGGCAAGGCAACGTATCCATCATCTGTCATTATGAGCGCTATTCCAGCTAAGGTTGCGGGTGTTGAAGAGTTGATTATGGTGTCACCAACGCCCAATGGCGAAATCAACGATATGGTACTGGCCGCCGCTAAACTTGCTGGTGTAGACCGTGTGTTTCGAATTGGTGGCGCACAGGCTATTGCAGCGCTTGCCTATGGTACAAAAACGATACCAGCGGTCGATAAGATTACTGGACCAGGTAATATTTTTGTCGCGACGGCTAAGAAGCAAGTGTTCGGTAAAGTCGGCATTGATATGATTGCAGGGCCATCTGAAGTGTTGATCATTGCGGATCAATCAGTTGACCCAGACTGGGTGGCGATGGATTTATTCGCACAAGCAGAGCACGATGAAATAGCGCAATCTATTTTGCTAACAAGCAGTCAGTCAGTTGCTGATGCCGTGCATGAGTCTATTGATAAATTGTTGTCAAGCATGGAACGCGCTGAGATTATTGCTAAGTCATTAGAAAACAATGGTGCATTGATTGTGCTTGAGTCGCGTGAGCAATTAATTGACGTTGTGGATACCATTGCCGCGGAGCATCTGGAAATTTTCACTGAAGATGCTGATCAATTAGCGGATCAAATTAGCAACGCAGGCGCGATCTTTATCGGTCAATACAGTTCCGAGTCTTTGGGCGATTATTGCGCCGGGCCCAGTCATGTATTACCCACTTCTGGTACGGCGCGCTTCAGTTCGCCGCTAGGCGTATACGATTTTCAAAAACGCACCAGTATTATTAAAGTATCAGAACAAGGCGCGCAAACGATAGGTGAAAATGCATCTGTTTTGGCTCGGGGCGAATCACTCACAGCGCATGCAAGATCAGCCGAATACCGTCTAAAACGTTCCTGAAGGGCGGATGCTCATTAGTGGCTGAGCCATCGCTGGGCTCATTGATGGTCTGGCACATGCTTGCTACTCTTCTGGCTTATGCCAACTAAAGTTCATAATAAGGTATACGATTACATCATTATAGGCGCGGGCTCATCTGGCTGCGTGTTGGCAAATCGCTTGTCTGCTGACCCGACTAGGCAAGTATTGCTACTTGAGGCAGGCGGTACAGATTCGAGCCCGTGGCTGCATGTGCCCATTGGTTATTTTAAAACCATGCACAACCCTAAGTTCGATTGGTGTTATAAAACTGAAGCAGACTCTGGCTTAAATCACCGCAGTATAGAGTGGCCACGTGGCAAGGTGTTGGGTGGGTCTAGTTCAATTAATGGCTTGTTGTATGTGCGTGGTCAGGCAGAGGATTACGATCACTGGGCCGAACTGGGTAATCAAGGTTGGGCTTATAAAGATGTACTGCCGTATTTTAAAAAGTCCGAAGATAATGAACGCGGCGCGAATGAATATCACGGCGTTGGTGGCGAATTGTCCGTGGCTAATAGTCGAGCAAAAACACAATTAAGTGATCTTTTTATTGAAGCCGCCGAGCAAATAGGAATCCCCAGAGTTGATGACGTTAATGCGCAAAGCCAAGAAGGAGCCTCATATTTTCAACTAAACATCACTAAGCACGGTTTTCGTTGCAGTGCTGCGACGGCATTTTTAAAGCCTGCTTTGAAACGCAAAAACCTGACGGTGATTACTCGCGCATTGGTGCAAGAAATAAGCATTGAGAACGGTATTGCAAATGCTGTTTCTTATTCAGTGAACGGCCAGTCCCAAGTCGCACGCCTTGCACAAAGTCGTGATCAAGCCAGTGAAATTCTATTGTCAGCGGGTGCGCTTGGCTCACCCCATTTATTAATGCTGTCAGGCATTGGTGAGGCTCAGGAGTTGACTGAACACGGTATTGATTCAGTAAAGGATTTACCTGGTGTTGGTAAGAATTTACAAGATCATTTGCAAATTCGCACCGTCTACAAAGTTAAACAGCCTATTACGTTGAATGACCGACTTAAGAAACCATTGAGCAAACTTTGGATGGGTTTAGAGTACCTATTCAATCACCGTGGCCCGCTGACCATGGCTGCTAGCCAAGTGGCCATATTTACCAAGACCGATGACAAATTAGAACGCCCCGATATTCAATATCATTTTCAGCCGATGAGTGCGGATAAACCCGCTGATGGAACACATTGCTTTTCTGCGTTTACCGCCTCTGTCTGTCAATTGCGACCTACAAGCCGCGGTTATTTGCGTTTGAAGTCTGCTAGCGCGCGAGACCATATTGCAATTCACCCTAATTATTTAGCGAGTAAAGAAGACCAACAAACTGCAATCGACGCAATTAAGTTAACTCGTAAAATGATGCAGGCACCTGCTTTAAAACAGTTGATTGAATCCGAGTATGAACCGGGTATAGAGCATCAAAGCGACGAAGATCTACTTAACTATGCGCGCCAGCGCAGCACTACGATTTACCACCCATCGGGCACTTGTAAAATGGGCACGGACGCAATGGCCGTGGTTGATGATCAGTTAAAGGTGCACGGTATTCAGTGTTTACGTGTTGTGGATTGCTCAATCATGCCGACCTTGATCTCTGGTAATACGAACGCGGCAGCAATTATGATTGCAGAGAAAGCAGCGGATATGATCAACGGCACCAGCAGCAACGATTAGATTAGCGTTTCCGATCAGTCATCCAGCCGCAGGATCTAAAGTCACACTTACTACCCATCGTAAGGTTCTGTATTACAGGCTAATAACGCTCAGACAAATACGCCATTTCAACTTCATCAAACCCCGCTTGCAGTCTTGCCGAAATATTGAACGGGCCACGCAGCTCGCCGTGTAAGTGCGTTTCGACCATCATTAAAAAGGTAGGCCGAGGGTCTAAATCACGCAGTTCGCAATGATGAAAGAACCACCGCGACCCCGTTTCAACGTGACCAATCTCATCTTGATAAATCACGTTTAAAATCTCAACGGCTTCGGTGTCGCCAACATTTTCTAAGCGTTTAATCATACTGGGCGTCACATCGAGTCCCCGGGCTTCAAGCACACGAGGTACTAATGCCATTCGCGCTAAGATATCGTGCTGTGTTCTTACTGCCATATCCCATAAACCATTGTGTGCGGGTAGGTCACCGTATTCACAGTTGTGTTTATTTAAGTAGGCACGAATCAAATTAAAATGTCGGGCTTCATCGTCGGCAATTTTTATCCAATCTCGATAATATTCGAATGGTTGGTCGCGAAAGCGATACGCCGCATCTAATGCTAGATTAATCGCATTAAACTCAATATGAGCAACGGCGTGCATTAAGATATTTCGCCCTTCTTGTGATTGAATGCCGCGACGTTTTAACTCACGCGGCATGACCAGTTCGAGCGCTTCGGGGTAACCGGGCATGTCGATGTTTATTACAGCTGAGCTACTTTTGAGGTCGTCTACTACATCAGTATTTTCTGAAGCTACTGCTAAAGAATGCATCGCTTGGCATTTTTGCGTGGCGTCTTGTAATAAGATAACGCGCGCCATTTCATCAAACAAATTATTCACAATATTGCCCAACCGTACAGCGCGGTAGCTGGTTAATATCTTGGTGGCAAATAATGTTGCTATACCCGTGTTGTTCAAATAACTCAGCAACGGCGGCTTGTTGATTGTAGCCATGCTCCACAATTACGTGACCATGGTTGTTGATAAAACGCACTGAATTCTGAATGATGTACTCTAAATCGCTTAAACCTTCATTGTTGGCGATTAGTGCGCTATCGGGTTCAAACCGCAAATCACCTTGGTTTAAATGTTCATCACCGGCTTCAATATACGGTGGGTTAGCGGCTATTAGATCAAAGCGTTGATCTTCTAGTTCAGTAAACCAATCGCTGAGTAGAAATTGCACATTGTGTATGGAATTGTGCGCAGCATTGCCGATTGCGATATTTAGCGCATCCTGGTGCGCATCGCTAGCCAGTACGGTTGCCTGTGGTAATTCTTTAGCCAAGGATAGAGCAATCGCACCACTGCCAGTGCCCAAATCCAAAATAGAGTAAGCGGAGTGTCTATCTAAAATTTCCAATGCCTTTTCAACCAGTGTTTCGGTGTCTGGGCGCGGAATTAAGACATGCTCATTGACTTGAAGGTTTAGCGTCCAAAAATCACGTGAGCCAATAATATAGGCAATGGGTTTGCCGGTTTGGCGTTCAGCAATTAGCTTAAAAAAATGCTGCATATGCTCGTTGCTGGCAATGGTATCGCCATAACTTAATAGCCACGCAAGCGGGCGCTGAATAACGTGTTGCATTAACACTTCAGCATCGATGCGCGGTGTATCCGATGTGTTGTAGATTAATTGCGTTGCGTCATCCAGTAAGCTGCGGTAGGTGGCTGCGCTCATTATGCTGAGTATAAGATTAATCGTCGCTAAATTCTGACAATAAATTTGCTTGATGCTCGGTCGTAAGTGGGTCTACAACTTGAGCTAAATCGCCCGTCATAATGGTGTCTAATTTGTACAGCGTTAGATTAATTCGGTGGTCAGTAATGCGCCCTTGCGGGTAATTGTAGGTGCGAATGCGTTCTGAGCGGTCACCACTGCCTACTAAGCTTTTGCGTGTCTCAGCCGTTTCGGCAGCTTGGGCTTGGCGCTCGGCATCAAGAATACGCGCTTTTAGCATCGACATAGCGCGGGCTTTGTTTTTGTGTTGCGAGCGTTCATCTTGGCATTCAACTACGGTGCCTGTCGGGATATGTGTTAAGCGAACTGCTGAGTCGGTTTTGTTAACGTGTTGACCGCCTGAGCCAGATGCACGATAGGTATCAATACGCAGGTCATTAGCGTTGATTTCCATGTCATCACCAATTTCATCGGCTTCAGGTAATACCGCCACGGTACAGGCAGACGTATGAACTCGCCCCTGCGTTTCGGTTTCAGGTACACGCTGAACTCGATGTGCACCCGATTCGAATTTTAGTTTTGAGTAAGCACCATGGCCTTCTATGCGTGAGATGATTTCTTTAAAACCACCATGCTCGCCTTCGTTTTTACTGAGCACTTCGACTTTCCATTTTTGCGATTCAGCGTAACTTGAATACATTTTAAATAGATCGCCAGAAAAAATAGCGGCTTCATCACCGCCTGTGCCGGCGCGAATTTCTAAGAATATGTTGTTATCGTCATTTGGGTCTTTGGGCAGCAATAGTTTTTGTAGATCACTCAGTAGTACTTCTTGCCGCTCTTTAATTTCAGACAATTCATCGTGTGCCATTTTGCGCATTTCTTTATCGTCTTCTTCCATCATCATTTGCGCGGCTTCGGCATCGTCTTCCAAGCCTCGATACTCTAGAAAATTTTCGATAATGGGGCCAAGTTCAGATAGTTCGATACTGAGTTTTCGAAACACATTCTGATCGGACATGGTCGCAGGATCAGATAGCAATGCATTTAGCTCTTCTTGTCGGTCTACCAGGTTCTCTAATTTGAAACGAATGGAATCTTTCACAGTATTATTTTTTTGTAGTATTTTCTGGGTCTGAGTCTAATGCAAATAGTTCACGTGTGGCACGTAATAATGCTTCGTCGTGGCGCTGTCGTAAAGATTCAGTAGGGTGGTGCATAAATTTTTGCGATAAAGCATGACTAAATTGTTGCAGTACCTGCATTGGGTCGTCGCCAGCAATTAATCGTTTCTGTGCCGTTATTAGTTCGGCATTGGTTAGTTGCGACGTTCGATCACGTAATTGTCGTAATGTTGGAATTGACTGCAAATTATTAAACCAATGCATAAACTGCGATACATGGTCGGCAACAATTTTTTCCGCTTCAATGGCGGCGTTTTTACGAGACTCTATATTGTCACTCACCACTTGATGAAGGTCATCCACGGTGTATAAATAAATATTGTTTAAGTCGCCAACTTCACCTTCAACATCACGCGGTATCGCTAAATCAACCACAAACATCGGCTTATTTTTACGTTGTTTTAATGCGCTTTCGAATGCCCCTTTACCCAAAATGGGTAAGGTGCTGGCAGTTGAGCTAAACACCATGTCTGCATCAGGTAAGCGTGTGGGCAGCTCATGTAGCGATATTAACTGCGCATTGAATTCGCGCGCCAAACCTTCTGCCCGCTCGACGGTACGGTTTGCAATAATAATTTTACGTACGCCTTGAGCGTGTAAGTGTCGGCAAGCAAGTTCGATTGTTTCACCCGCACCCACCATTAACACGGTTTGTTCGCTAATATCTGCAAATATTTGTTTAGATAATGACACCGCAGCATATGCCACCGACACCGCGTGACTGCCAATGCTGGTGCTGGTACGAATCTCTTTTGCGACTGAAAACGTGTGCTGAAATAAACGATTAAGAACTTTACCAGTATTGCCGTTTTTATGAGCCGTAGCAAAAGCCGTTTTCATTTGGCCTAAAATTTGTGGTTCGCCAATCATCATTGAGTCGAGCCCCGCGGCAACGCGAAATGCGTGGGTGACAGCCTCTTGGCCAGGGTGCGCATATAAATAAGGCGTTACTTCATTTTTTGGCAGGTCATGAAAATTGCATAACCAGTCGCTGACAACCTGAATTTTATTATCCGGCACGTGACAGTAAACTTCAGTACGATTGCAAGTGGATAAAATCGTCGCTTCTTCAATATCCGGTTGTTTGGCAATGTCCAATAGGGCGTCGTCTAAATGATCGGCAGCCACAGCCGCACGTTCGCGTATTGCGACCGGAGCAGTAGTATGGTTCAAGCCAATTGATAGAACGTGCATGATGCGGGTATTTTACTCTATTTATGCCAAACATTTAGCTCAAACTGGTTTGGGTAAATGAGTTTTGTGTTGAGCGCTCAGAAAAGGTTTTTACTTGTTCCTTGCTTGAGAGATTGGCTCAAAGAAATTAATGAGCTCAGCCAAAAGCGCCCGGCGATCATTAATAATAAAGCGCTTATTGCACAATATAGCCAAACACCATCAATCGCCCAAGTAATGCAAAGCCAGATGGTTTGTAAGCTGCCGACGATCACTAAGCTAATGCAAAACATAGCGAGTGGTCTGTTAACAATATTAGTGCTGTTGGGGGCTTTGTCTGGCACTGATTGCGTGGCTAGCCCAATACTTAAATGCGTCACCAGCACCCATGCAAGCATCCCGATTATTAGCCAGGTATTTAGACGCACGCCATTGCCAATAAAATAAGCACTGAGTAAAAAAATCAAAATAGCTTGTGGTGCTTTACTGCGTACTAATACCGATAATAGCGTTTCTTTTTCAGCGTCTTCAAGACTGAGTTGGCTGGAGCACATCAGCATAAAGCTAAAGCCAGTTAAGCATAAACTGGCGAGTAAGATTGTGTGCGATAGTGTGCCAGAGCGAGCGCCGGAATGGATTAAGCTAACCGTGCTGGATATTGCCAAGTTTAAATGGTCTAACAGATTTAGTGAGGCGTCCCAATTAATATAATGTGTTTTCCAAGCACCAATGCCTAATGCCGCGGCTAGGCTAAGTACCAGTACTAGCATAAAAATTAATTGCACCAAACTGTCGTTTTGCAAGCGTATAAACCGACTTACATCGTATGCTTGGCTTTGTGTTGCTTGATTTTGCTCGTCGTTTAATAAACGAATTAGCAATGCCGCTAAACCAGCAAATATAAACAAACTGACACCGATAAAGCTCGGTAGTTGTTCTGCATTGGCTAAATTCAGTGGCGCGTCTAAGCTTGGGTTTAGCCAGAGTAGACGTACTAGAGCGCTAATAATCAGTAGGGCGATTACCGCGCCAGCAAAGCTCGAAATGTCTTTTTTAAAGCCCTCGTTGTTGTCTAGCTGAAACGTGGCGATGATTAAAACCGCGGCAATAACCGTTGGGTTGTTGAACCTTAGCCAGTCGAATGAGTCACCTAATGGTGCCCAATTGCCGTAAATAGAGAAGCCTAGCTTATCGCTGAACGTGATGCCTAAAGCAATTAGTAATGCACAGCCAATTATTTTCAATGGCCCAGATAGTGCAGGGCTGCTACTGCGTAATAAATGTCGAGCAGGCAATAAAAATAACAATGCAAACAATAAGCCGGATTGAGTGTCAATTAGGCTGGCGAGCAAGGCTGTTACTGAAGACATTAATAATAAAAAGAAAGCTTGGATGAGGCCTTGTTCGAGTGTCGCATCAAACTGGTTGTTGGCACGAAGCAAGTGGTCGGCGATCTCATGCTGGTTGCGGCCATCACTGTATTGTATTTGAAATAATGATTCGGCGAATAAGTGAAAAATAAGTAGCCATAATAGCGCTGGCCCCCAGCCCCAAAAGAGTAATAAGCTTGTTGCGGGTAGGCTAACAAAAAAGGCACTGCTGCCAAGATTGGCCAGTGATTGCTGGCGAAAATCGGTAATCAAAACACGTATACCCGCTTGGGATAGAGATGTGTTTTTTAGCATTATTCTTAACAGGCTAAGGTAGCCAAAGGCTAAGAAGCCAACAAAGGCTGATAAGATAATTAAGCTATTTGACATGGGATGATATTCCGAGTGCTGATGTTTCTAAGCTGGTTATCGATTAACTAGCCGTAAGGTTTGAAGTTGTACATAAAGTCATGAACTAGGCTTGCTCAGGTTCTTTAGTATTGTAGTTACTCGTCTTGATAAAGTTAAGTATATAATCGAATTCGTCTATCACGAGTGCAGTGATTAAAATTATGCCCTTATGTTTTTTTAAAATTGTCAGTTGTCTTAGTACAAACACTTTTTTTGCTGAAAAGCCAAATAAGCTGATGTGCTTAATCGCATTGAGTTTACTCAGTGCTTGCGCCAGCACAGGTGTCGTTATACGCGAAGTCGAGACTGTTACAGAAGCGGTTATTGAACCAGCAGCGGATCAATTGCTCAGCGATGCTGAAGCTGCCGCGGAGCAAGAGTTTGACCCTGACCTGCCACTTTTAGAGCTAGATGCACAATCTCTTGAGCAATTACTAATCAGCAATTTGGCGTCGTATCAAGGTAAATGGGATCTAGCCAGTCAGAGCGCCTTAAAAACAGCTAAATCCAGTCAAGATTACCGCTTAGCGCGCTTAGCAACCTTGTTAGCATTACGCGCGCGGGATTATACAACGGCAGCGGACGGTGCGGCATTGTGGGTGACACTACAGAGTGACAGCGAAGATGCCAACAACATGCTGGTTCTGTCGCAAACAGGTGCTGGTAGGGTTGATGATGTGCTTGCTACGCTTGAAAAACAGCGTGGAGATTTAACAATCGATGCACACATACGAAAAGTCGCTGGCCTTTTGGTGCGTCAGAGTAATGGCGATGCAGCCTTTGATGTGGTTTCAGCGTATGTCAAACAGCATCCTGATTCAGCACAAGTGATGGTTAGCTCTGCCTATGTTGCCGAAACATTTGGTCACCCAGTGGAGGCCACCGAATGGGTTGAGAATGCAATACGGTTACGTCCATCGTGGGATTTAGCAGCGCAAATGAAAGCTGGCTTACTGCGTCGACAAGGGAAAGTTGAAGAGCGTGCGCAGTTTATTGAGGAATATGTGACTAACCATCCCGCTTCGGTCAATATGCGCATTAGCCATGCGGCTGAATTGGCACGCCAAGAACGTTATCAAGAAGCACTTGATTTAATGCAAGCAAGTTTAGTGGATGAGCCGAATAATGTGTCTGCATTGAGTTATGCGGCGGCGCTGTCTGAACAATTGAAAGACGTAGCACAAGCCAAAAAATATTACGCAAAGGCATTACGCTACGATATTCGCAATGACGAGGCTCGTTGGGCGCTGGCGCGTATTGCGGTGAGTGAAAAAAAATACGCTAAAGCAGAAGAGTTGTTTGAGGATATCACCAGTACTGAACGTTATTTTTTAGCGCAGGTGCAAGTGGCGAACATGCGTTTTCATACCTCTGGCATTAAAGAAGCGATCAATACGCTTGCGACAATTCGCCCGAGTACCGAAGCTGAATACATTGAGATTGCACTAACGCGGCATTATTTGTTAATGCAGGCTCATCAATATGAGCGCGCGCTGGGTTTTATCAACGAGTCGATCATTTATTTAACTGAGAATGTCGATCTTCGTTATGCTCGGGCTTTAGTGGCGGCCGAATTGGGTAAGCTGGAGATTGCTGAAGCCGATTTTCGCAAAGTTATTCAAACACAACCAGATCATGCTAATGCGTTAAACGCGCTGGGTTATACCTTAGCCGATCAAACGGATCGCTATGATGAAGCGCGCGAATTGATTGCTAAAGCGCTGGAACTTAGACCTAATGACGCGCATATTTTAGATAGTATGGGGTGGGTGGCATATCGCCAAAACGACATAGATGTCGCCATTGATTTCTTGCAGCAGGCGTTTGCAATTAGCCCAGAAATAGAAATCGCTGCGCATTTGGGGGAAGTGTTGTGGGAGTCGGGGCATCAAGAGAAAGCCAAAGAAATATGGCAGAACTCATATCAAGAAGATGCGCAAAACCCAGTGTTAAACAAAACCTTACAACGCTATGGTGTTACGTTTTCTGATTCTGAAGCAAGTCTCGACTGATTTTTTGAGTTAACTGCTTATATTTTTTATTCTTTTTATCTTTTTGCACATTAATCAGGCTCATTGAATTTTATTATGACTCAAGGTTTTAAAAAGCTAGTCATTTTATGTCTATTGATGCTCACAGCGGCATGTCAGACTGTGCCCGATCGAAAACCTGAGGGTGATCAGCAAGACAAGAGCTCGCCAAATGACACAAGCGCTCAGGTGTGGTCTGATAACGAAGCGTATTTCAGTGAACGTTTTGCCACCATTGGCGATATAGATGATTGGAGTCTACGTGCCAAAGTTGGCATTGTACTGCCTAAGCAGCGCGAGCAAGCATCGCTGATATGGCGCTATTCTGAGCAAGCGAATCAAGTCCGCCTGTTTGGCCCGCTCGGTATCGGCGCAGTGACACTGAATTTTGATCAGAGCGGCGCACAGCTGACCGATAACAAGGGTAGGTCGCATCAGGGTGTTAGCGCGCAAGCGCTGTTGACTCGAATAATTGGCTGGCCAATTCCGATGGAGGCTTTAGCTTATTGGCTCTTTGCATTACCTCAACCCAGTGGGGAGTATCAGTACCAATTGAATGAGTTTGGTGAACTTGCTGAACTTAAACAATTTGGTTGGCAAATAAGTTATAAAAGTTATTCTGATCCAGCTCATGATTCAGGGTTGAGTTTAGCCCGTAAAATAACAGCTAGACGGGCTGCGCCTGATGGCCAAACAGTATTGGTTAGGCTGATTGCTAAATCATGGCAACTATAATGGTAGATCAACGCAATATTTGGCCAGCGCCAGCTAAAATTAATTTGTTTTTGCATGTTGTTGGTAAACGGCCAGATGGTTATCACAATCTGCAAACGGTATTTCAATTTGTTGATTACGGCGATGAGCTCAGCTTTGATTTGACTGATGATGGCAAGATCACTCGAAGTTACGACTTTGGTTTCGATGAAGATAGTGACTTATGTTTGCGTGCAGCAGCGTTGTTAAGGCAGCAGCTTGAGAAGCCTAACAATACTGTAGAAACCAATAATTCAGAATCCAATCACTTAAATCATGGTGTTACAATTAATATGACCAAGCGCTTGCCAATGGGAGGCGGTTTGGGTGGCGGCAGTTCGGATGCAGCAACGGTATTAATAGCGCTCAATCATCTCTGGAAAGTTGGTTTGAATCGGCAACAATTAGCCGAGCTTGGCTTGAGTTTAGGGGCAGATGTACCGGTATTTGTGATGGGCAAAGCGGCTTGGGCAGAGGGCGTTGGTGAGCAGTTAACACCTATTAATCTACCAAAACCTTGGTTATTGGTCTTAACACCGGATATTCAGGTGTCAACCAGTGAAATTTTTTGCCATAAACAATTGACACCGAGGCCCGAGACGATGAAAATACGCGCTCTCGAAAAAGGCGTCGATTTTGAGTTTGGTGAAAACCAATTGGAATCGATTGTGCGAACTGAATATCCGCAAGTAAATGCACTTTTCGAATGGTTAAGTGAGTATGGTAAACCACGAATGAGTGGATCCGGCGCGTCAATATTTATGCCGCTAGCGGATCAACAAAGCGGTTTAGCATTACTTGCTCAAAAACCTGAAAATTCAACAGGCTTTGTTGCCAAAGGCATGAATGTTCATCCTTTGATTGATGTTTAACTGCTATCGTTACAGAACAGATATGTTTGGGTAGTCAATGTACGTTAAACTCTAACAAATATGGCTTGTTAATGAGCTAGATGTATCCAATTACTGGGGTGTGGCCAAGTGGTTAAGGCACCGGATTTTGATTCCGGCATTCGAAGGTTCGAATCCTTCCACCCCAGCCATCTCATTTTATGTGGTTCTTGCTTGTGTATTTGACCTAACGGGGTTCCTGTGGCAATCGATAATTTAACAATTTTTACCGGCAACGCTAACCCAGATTTGTCAGCGCAGGTAGTGGATTATTTAAATAATGATCTGGAAATGGAATGTTCTCATAATCAAATGGTATTTCTGGGAGATTTAAGCCGGGTATTAAGTGTATTTGTATTGGGTCATCTTCCTCGACTATTTCTTCATCATCAGATTTACAAGAACAAATTGTGATGGTACATATAATGGTAAGAAAAAATAAAAATCTAATATTCAAACTAGATATTTTTTTGTAACTGTATTCG
>CAZOBR010000055.1:3263-15241 GCA_964578035.1 uncultured Gammaproteobacteria bacterium | reverse complement strand
CAATCTTACGGAAAGTAATACGGTGTAAATCTAATCCACCCACTTCGAACATATACGCCATTAAACGCAGATACTGCTCAAAACGGGCTACTTCTTCTTCGCCTTTCATTTCTACTGCGCGATCACGATTCGCTTTTAATGCGGTGAACCAAGCACGCAAGGTGCGACGATAATGATCTCGGTCATTGCGCAGCGCAACCACTTCAAACAGACGCTCACAGCCCAACATAATTTCATGCAGTTTAGGCGTATCGGTTTCTGGGAAAATTTCTTTGGCAATAAACGTATCAAAATCTTCGGTCAGCGAGTTGCCGTACGCGACTGTTTGCAATGACATCCAGCCACGTGAGTCTAACCAACCATTACAGGTACTGAAAAACTCTCGATATACTTCAACTTTTTCTTCACTAGACATTCCCAACTTGGTGAAATGTTCAAAGGCACCAATTGAAATAATTGAATCGTACTTTGCGTTCTTATCGTGATCTTTCCAGCTTTCAACCCGCGCTTCAATATTTGGGTGATTGAGATTATTGATCCATTCAGCTTGGCTATCACTTAAGGTTAAACCAACCACTTGCTCAACGTTGTATTGGTCAGCAAGCGGCAATAACACACTGCCCCACCCACAGCCTATATCCAGCGCTCGCTTTGCTTCATGGGCTCTTGATTGCTCACAATGGTGGCGAATTTTTGCGTCTTGCGCAGCATCTAAACTTTGATTCGGATCGTTGTCGTCCCAAAGCGCGCTGGAATACGCCATTGTGCGGCCAAGCCATAACGAAAAATAGTCATTACCCGTACCATAATGAAATTCAATGGCTTCAGCGGATGCGCCGAACTCTTCTTCGACCGTTTTATTATCTGTCATAAAATTAGTGTTAATGTTGTTTGTTATTCGTTAATCATACTGAGTAATTTGTTGGCCGAAAGAGTTACCTATCTGCCCTGTTGTGTCAACCTATAGCATCAACCTGCTGTATCAACCTATAGCATCAACTTAGCAAATTACATAACTCAAGTTTACAGCAAAGCAGCCACAATTTTACTCACAAGAGCGTCGGGCACTTCTTCTGGTAAAAAGTGAGCATTATCTGCAAAAATATGAATACTTTGCTCAGATAACGTTAGGGACTTCTTTAGCTGTGGTAATTGTGCCGTGGTCAGCACTTTGTCTTTTTCACCCCATAAGACCAGTGCCTTGCCCGTAAACTTACTCAAGCCATTAATTTTTTTCTCTAGACCATCAAACATTGTTTGATCAAAACCAGTAAAAAAATCATACAAAGCTTGATCTGCACCTTCGCGCATTGGCTGAACATACCCAAAGCATTCGCCTTCGCTAAGTTCTGACTCTGAACTTAGCCCCATATTTTTAAATGTCATATCCAAAATGGCCGCACTCGATAGCCTGTTAGAAAATGCCTGCGCCATTTGGCGAGCCATCATGCCCTTTTTTATTTTAGGGTAATCAAAGCCCTGTTTTGAAATAATGGTATTAAGCAACACAATGTTTTCAATAGAACGATTAGCAGTCTCCGTTGTTAAGTCTTGATCAATAAGCTCCCAAGCAACTAAGCCCCCCATATCATGAAATAATAAACTGTACTGGTTAATATTCAGGTTCGATAGCAGCTCTTGAACATATCTTGCCTGTGAACTTGGCAAATAATTACCCGCTTCCGACTTTGGTTTATCACTGGAACCGTAACCTAGTAAATCAACCGCAATAACGCGGAAATCTTTTTGTAATTCGGGCAACATCTTTCGATACAACCAAGAGGATGTCGGCACTCCGTGCAACAGAACTAGGACCGGGCCTGAACCATAATCCAGATAGGCTAACTTACCTGCTGTACTGGCAAAAAATGATTGTTGTGCGCGATGGTTAGCGTAATTATCACTTAATTGATATTCATCGCTTTTATTAATACTTGCTTTATATGTTATTGATGAACACGAAGCGAGTAAGCAGAGACAAACAAAAAAGAAAAGTTTAACGCTGTTATTTTTAGTCATAAAACTGATTTCAACAATACCACTATTCTTATTCATAATTAGTCAATCCGAATTTCTAACCGCGCTTTTGTTCATATTTAAGTCAGTGTGAGCTTCGCCGCTTGATCGCCCGCAGCATTTAATGCAGCGCTAATACGTAAACACGCATCTTCAATATTTTCATCAGCATTGATATTAATAGGCTCACCAACCACAATATTAATCTTACCAAAGGGTCGAGGCAAATAGGATGAGTCCCAGCTTGACAGTACTTTTTTACGATTATTATCAAAAGACATAGGCACAATAGGCACTTTGAGCGATTGCGCCATTTGAACAACACCCGGCTTGGTCACAAAAGCGGGCCCACGTGGGCCATCTGGTGATAAAGCTATCACGCCGCCAGCGCGCAAGACACGCATCATAGACATCATTGCTTGCATACCATCCTTTGAGCTTGAACCACGAATGCTGGTTGTGCTAAACAAGCGCATTATCGCTGTAGCAATAGTGCCATCACGACTCGGCGAAATTAAACAATGTAATGGCCGAGTCTTATGAATAAACGGTAAAACAAATTGTCTATTGTGCCAAAACACAATCAGATAAGGCTTGCCTGTTTGATCCAGCGCTTGTTGATTCTCTAAGCCATGATAAGCAAAACGCGAACATAAACGTATAAACTGTAACCATACCCATACCAGAGGCGGAATTACATACTTGAGCAGAGGGGTTAAGTATTTACGCGCAAATTTTCTCATTTCAGAAATGCCCCGCTCACTACTCTAAACACTCTTAAAAGCAATCGGTTATTCCTGCGTTCACAGGAATAACCAGAATATAAATACGGTTAAGAATTTGCACGTAGGTGCTCAATCACTTTATCACCGAAGGCTTCAGTTGAAAGCATGTTCACCCCACTGCCTGGTTTAGATAAATCGGCGGTTGAGTAGCCAGCTGCAAACACACTTTGCATTGCGTTCCATACATTTCGAGATTCTTCGAGCATGCCAAAGCTATACTCAAGCATCATCGCCATAGAACCAATCATCGAATAAGGATTAGCAATGCCCTGGCCTTCAATATCAGGGGCAGAACCGTGTGATGGTTCGTAGTAGGCTTTACCGTTCTCGCCTAAACAGGCTGATGGCATCAAACCTAGCGAGCCGAGTATGCCGCCACCTTGGTCACTTAAAATGTCACCAAACATGTTTTCCATTACCATTACGTCGAATTGCCCTGGATTTAAACATAAAGCGGTTGCCGCAGCATCGACCAAAGTATGAACCACTTTAACATCAGGGTATTCGGATGATACTTCCTCTAACACCTCATTCCAGAGAACGCTGGATTTTAAAACATTACTTTTGTGAATATTGTGCAGTACTTTTTTACGACCTTGTGCCAACTTAAAACCTTGATGCACGATATTACGTATTTGCTCTTCGTCATACTCTAAGACTTCGCGCACATAGCGCTGGCCGTTATCATTTACGCCGACTTCTTTTTCACCGAAATACAAACCACCGACTAACTCACGCACCATAATCATGTCGATACCCTCGCCAATGACTTGTTCTTTGAGCGGTGAAAAGTGACCGAGTGACTTTGGTAAAAAGACAGGGCGAAAGTTAGCATAGGTATTCAAGCGTTTACGCAATGGTAACAAAGCGCCACGCTCTGGCTGTTGATCAACCGGTATTTCTTTCGACGCTTCATGACTGAGACCAATCGGGCCTTTAACGACCGCGTCAGCTTCATCCACTAATTTTTGCGTATCTTCAGGAAAGGACGCGCCGTGAGTAAACCACGCGCCGGCGCCAAATGGTGCTTCGACTATATCGAATTCAACATCATTTCGTTCTTCAATAACCTTAAGTACCTTAAGGCCTTCTCGCATAATTTCTGGACCGATACCATCACCAGCCAAGATTGCTATCTTGTATTTGTTCACAATATTTAAATGGGTTTGTTTTGAAACGGGCTGCATTTTAGCTGATTTCGAGCTGCAATCGAAGCAAATCAAGCGATTAGTCGCTAAAGCACTCGTTCATTTACACATCACTCGATTGCGGCTAACATAAATAAAGCTAAACGCCCTATCAACCACGGTTAAAGAGAAAAATTATGCAATACACCAAATTCAAATCGACCTTATTATCCTTCGCAGCCTTTACAGTCAGCACAGCCAGTCAGATCGCTATTGCCGATACACAGCTTGGTTACGATACAAGCGAAGTTGCTGACGGTATATATATGCTGTCGGGCACAGGCGGGTTTACAGGTGGAAATATCGGCTTGAGTGTTGGCGAAGACGGTGTGGTAATGATTGATGATGGCATCGCAAATGTCAGCGATACCCTGAAAGCCACGGTGGCAAAGATAAGCGATAAAAAAATTGATTATTTGATTAACACACATCTGCATGGTGACCACACGGGCAACAATGAATCATTTAGCGATGATACGAACATTATCAGCCATGACAATGTTCGCACTGGGTTGATCAAACAACAACGACCTGCAGGTGCTTTGCCGGTTTTAACATTTTCAAAACAAATGACCATTCATTTAAATGGCGATGCGGCCAAAGTCATTCATTTTGCGAATGCCCATACTGATGGCGATGCGGTTATTCACTTTACCAAAGGTAACGTGATTCACACAGGTGACATTTTATTTCATCAACGCTTCCCTTTTATTGATGCGCCTAATGGCGGCAGCGTGCAAGGGCTGATTGCAGCGTTAAAAGCAATTCATGCAATGAGTGACGACGACACTAAAATTATTCCAGGGCATGGACCACTGGCCAGCAAAGCGACAATTGCTATCGATATAGCAATGTTAGAAAATACTTTATCTACCGTTAGTGCATTAGTTGCAGAAGGTAAAACAGATGCTGAAATTGCAGCAGCCAAACCATTAGCATCATATGCCAGCTACTCTTGGGGGTTTATTGATACTGACAAAATGTTGGCGCAGCTTATTAAAGGCGCAAGAAAATAGAGTTAACTCTATGCTCTTTCTCTACGCTTAATTTACGTTAGCTGAGTGATAATTCTTTATCACTAACGACAATGCCGTTGTTATCTGCATAAACCCAGTCGCCTGGTTTAATCGTTTGCCCTGCAAAAGTCACAGGTATATCTAAATCACCAAGGCCACGCTTTTCAGTTTTCACTGGGTGCGTATTCAGCGCTTTTACACCAAGGTTTAGCGTGGCGATTTCGTCACAATCGCGAATACAACCATAAATCACCAGGCCTGCCCAACCATTATCTTGTGCTTTTTCGGCCAACATATCACCTAGAATTGCACGGCGTAATGAACCGCCGCCATCCATCACAATGACTCGACCATTGCCAGGTGTATCAACCAATTTTTTAACAACCGAGTTATCTTCGAAGCATTTTATTGTAACGGCCTGACCTGAAAAACTGTCTTGACCACCATAGTTATTAAAAATTGTGTCAAGCACACGCACGTCTTGTTCGTGCTCGTCACAGATATCGGGTGTGGATATTTTTTTCATTATTTTTTTCTTACGTTCTGATGGTCATAAGGGCAATGGCGACAGGCATTACCGCAACAGCGGCCGCGCGCTAAGTGATATTCTTGCGTGAATACCATGAAGCCGTTTTCCATATAGTAATGCAAATTTTCTTTTAATTCAGGAACCGGCCAAGCGGGTTGGTCGGCTACATCTTGGTCACAATGGGTATTTTCTAAAGACATTTTTTAATTTTTATGTGTATTGTGTACCAGTATTAGGTGCTGCGTCGATATTGTCCACCGACCTCAAAGAATGCATCTGTGATTTGGCCTAAGGAGCAATCGCGCACAACGTCCATCAACTGGGCGAATCCGTTTTCACCATTACTCACCGCAAGCTTAATATTCTCTATGGACTGCGATGACGTACCGGCGTGGCGTTGATGAAAGTCTGTAAGGCGCGAAATTTGACTCTGCTTTTCATCCTCAGTCGAACGAGCCAGTTCAATCTCAAACTCCTCACTTTCGCCTTCTGGCAAAAATGTATTCACGCCGATAATCGGTAGGCTACCATCGTGTTTTTGAACTTCATACTTCATTGATTCTTCTTGAATTTTGCCACGTTGGTAACCCGTCTCCATTGCACCTAGAACGCCACCTCGGTCAGACAGCCGTTCGAATTCTTGCAACACAGCTTCTTCAACCAAATCCGTTAACTCATCAACAATAAATGAACCTTGGTATGAGTTTTCATTTTTAGCCAAACCAAACTCACGATTGATAATTAACTGAATCGCGAGTGCACGGCGCACGGAATCTTCGGTTGGCGTGGTAATGGCTTCATCAAAGGCATTGGTATGCAAGCTATTGCAATTGTCTTGAATTGCGAGCAAGGCCTGTAGTGTTGTGCGAATGTCATTGAATTGCATTTCTTGAGCATGCAATGAGCGACCCGACGTTTGAATATGGTATTTAAGTTTTTGTGATTTAGCGTTGGCACCATATTTTTCACGCATCGCAACGGCCCAAATGCGTCGTGCAACACGGCCAATTACCGTGTATTCGGGATCCATGCCGTTGGAGAAAAAGAACGATAAATTCGAAGCGAAATCATCAATGTGCATACCGCGTGCGAGGTATGTCTCAACAAAGGTAAAACCATTTGCCAGTGTGAATGCTAATTGGCTAATGGGGTTCGCGCCTGCTTCAGCTATGTGGTAACCGGAAATAGACACTGAATAAAAGTTACGTATCTCATGATCAATAAAATACTGCTGAATATCACCCATCATTCTAAGGCTGAACTCGGTTGAGAAAATGCACGTATTCTGACCTTGATCTTCTTTTAAGATATCTGCTTGCACCGTACCGCGCACCGCTTTTAATGCAGCCGCTTTTATTTGAGCATGCTCTTGCTCAGTTGGTTGACGGTTTTCTGCGGCAGTAAATTTATCAATTTGTTGATCAATTGCCGTGTTTAAAAACATCGCCAAGATAGTTGGCGCGGGGCCGTTAATGGTCATTGAAACAGACGTTGATGGATCACATAAATCAAAGCCATCAAATAATTGCTTCATGTCGTCTAAGGTTGCAACCGATACACCGGAGTTACCGATTTTGCCATAAATATCAGGCCGAGTTGCTGGGTCGAAACCATACAATGTGACTGAATCAAATGCCGTCGACAAACGATTTGCTGGTGCATGCTCAGACAATTTCTTAAAACGTAAATTGGTTCTCTTTGGATCACCTTCACCCGCAAACATACGGGCAGGATCTTCGCCTTCGCGTTTAAACGCAAACACACCCGAGGTATACGGAAAGAACCCAGGCAAGTTCTCGCGCTTCAACCAGCGTAATAACTCAGAATGACTGCTAAAGCGTGGCACTGCAACACGCGGCACTAGCGTGCCTGACAAACTCTCACGCGTTAACTCGGTCGTGATCTCTTGACCATTCGGCAATGTCTGAACAAGTGTTTGAGCCATGTATTGTTCTTTTATAGCAGGCCAGTCATTCAGCAGTTTTTTATTTTTATTAGTTAATTTATCATTTCTTAGTGCTATCAAGTCATCAAGCTCTGCATTGCCTGAGCCCAACATGCGTTGCGACTCGTGCAAAGCTTGCAACTCACCTGCCACACTGGCTTGTTGATCACTGATTTGGAGGTATGCGCGCACCGTTTCAGCAATCTCAGCTAAATATCGCTGGCGTTTAGCCGGCACAATAACAGAACGCTCTGAAGGCACACGCGTATCTAAATAAGTTAGCTGTGAATCCCATTCGCGCAATGCTTTATCACCCATTTTGCTATCGCGCAACACCGTTAACAAACCGTGATAGGCAGCGGTAACGCCATCGTCACTAAATCGAGAAGCGATTGAACCGTACACAGGTAATTCACTTGGTTGCTGATCCCAAGCTTCGCGGTTGCGTTGCACTTGTTTTGCGACATCGCGCAAAGCATCATGTGCACCTTTTCTATCAAACTTGTTTATCATGACGATGTCAGCGAAGTCGAGCATATCGATTTTTTCCAGCTGACTTTGCGCGCCAAACTCAGGTGTCATAACGTACATGGACGCATCAACATACGGCACAATACCCGCATCACCTTGGCCAATGCCGGGTGTTTCAATCACCACTAAGTCAAAATCAAAGTGTTTAATTGCCGCAAGCACATCATTTAAACATTCGGGTATTTCACCAACCGAGTTTCGGGTGGCAATTGAACGTAAGTAAATATTAGGATCGTAAATCGCATTCATACGAATACGGTCACCCAGCAACGCGCCACCGGTTTTACGCCGTGTGGGGTCGACTGCTAGGATAGCGATGCGCGCCGTATTACTGCTATCAATTCGAAAGCGGCGAATAATTTCATCGGTTAATGACGATTTACCCGCACCGCCAGTACCGGTAATTCCCAATACCGGAATGTTGTTGTTTGCACTTAGCCGAATATTCGTTAATTGCTCCTCCGGCAGTTCATCGCGCTCAATCGCGCTGATCAGTTTTGACAATGAACGTTGAGATTTTTGGCGCAACAGTGAATCAACAGCAACATCAGGAAGGCCAACCGCACGACAACGGCTAATCATGTCTTGAATCATACCAACCAGACCAATTTCCATGCCATCTTGTGGTGAGTAGATACGCTCTACACCATATTCGTGAAGATGTTTGATCTCGTCAGGAACAATGACACCACCACCGCCACCAAACACATTTATGTGCTCAGCGTTGTGCTCTTTGAGCATATCAATCACGTACTGAAAATACTCAACATGACCGCCTTGGTAAGAACTGACTGCAATGCCTTGTACATCTTCTTGCAGCGCAGCTTGCACTACTTCTGCGACTGATCGGTTATGCGCTAAGTGAATCACTTCAACACCCTGCGCTTGCAGAATACGGCGCATGATATTAATCGACGCGTCGTGACCATCAAACAGACTGGCAGCGGTGATAAACCGCAAAGGCGCATCAGATACTTGCACGGCTGTTTGTTGTCGCACGGCTAACTTACTCATCATGAACCCTTCAATAGTTGGCTCATAGTGCGTTTCAAGCCATCGTGCAAACGCATTGTTTCGCTAATTTTCTCAGGGTTTGCCAACCAATAATAAACAATGCCAATAACCGTCGCGCTGAATTGCGCGGCAACCGAATCTGCATCGCGCTTGATATGTTCGGCAACTTTTGAATCGTTTAATATCCAATTCACCACGTCTTGAAAGCGGCGCTGATGAATACCTTGAATTGTGGCGCTTAGTTCTGTGCGTGCATTCATTGATTCAAACCACAGCATATAAAAGGTGCGTACGTAATCAGGCGCCTCAATACAAAATTGCGCATGTTGATCAATCGCGTGCTCAATTGCATCTAGGCCAACACGCCCGTTGGTAGCTTCTTTTAGTTGATCCAACCACATTTCGCCCAAACGGCGTAGGGTAAAATCGAACAACTTATCTTTATTGCCAAAGCGATGGCCAGCAAGTCCACGGCTATAACCTGCCTGCACACCCACATCTTTTAAATTGGTGCCGGCAGGTCCATACTCAATCAACAAGCGTACAGTCGCTTCGAACATGCGTTGATCTGATATTTCAGTACGCTCAGCTTGGGTTAATTTTTGTTGCGCATTTTGCACACTCTACACCACTATGCAAAGGCTTCGGCACTTAGCTCGCAACCAATATCAGCGCCACTTATTACGGCTTGACTGTAGGCCGTTGCACGCGGCAACATTTGCGTCATATAAAAGTTAGCGGCCAATTTTTTACGTTGATAAAACGCGCTATCGCCTTGTTTGGATTCAAGCTTCTGGTCAGCAATGAAGGCACTTCGCAAGTGATACCACGCACCGATCACATACCCCATTTGCATCAAGAAATTAAATGCCACTGCACCGGTAAAATCTGCATTCGCGTTTGCATTATCCAAGATATAGGCGACAGTCGCTTCGAGTTCAGTTTTCGAAGTATTAAAAAGGTCAACTAAATCGCCAGATTGACCCTCACAACTTCGCGCCATTTCGGTCATTAACGCATTAAAACCAGCGCCGCTATCGCGCAGTAGTTTGCGGCCAACTAGATCATTCGCTTGAATTGCATTTGTGCCCTCATAAATAGCAGTAATGCGTGCATCTCTATAATGCTGCGCAACACCCGTTTCTTCAATAAACCCCATACCGCCGTGCACTTGAATACCTAAAGACGTGACTTCATTGACTAATTCAGTACACCAAGCCTTAGTGATAGGCGTGAGTAATGCGAACCGAGTTTCTTGATACGCGCGCTCTTGCGCATCATTAGAGTGACTACGCAGGTCGTGTGACATAGAAGCATCTAAACATAAAGCGCGCATGGCATCGATCATTGACTTCATTTGCATCAGCATACGCTGAACATCTGCATGACCAATAATTGTGGTTGGTTCACCTGTCGTTGCGTCTCGACCTTGTACACGTTGTTTCGCATAATCCAAGGCATCTTGGTAAGCGCGCTCTGAAATACCAACGCCTTCTAAACCAACTTCTAAACGCGCATGATTCATCAGTGTGAACATGCAGGCCAAACCTTGCCCAGGTTCGCCAATCATGTGCCCTATAGCACCCTCGTTGTCACCAAAGCTCATCACACAGGTTGGGCTGCCGTTAATCCCCATCTTTTCTTCGGTAGAGACAACTTTTACGTCATTTCGCTCGCCCAATGTGCCATCGTCATTCACTAAAAACTTAGGAACCGCAAATAAAGACAAACCTTTAACGCCTGCGGGTGCGTCCACTAATGGCGCCAAAACAATATGGATAATATTCTCGGTCATATCATGCTCGCCCCAGGTGATGTAGATTTTTTGGCCTTTAAGCAAGTAATGATCACCATTCGGAGTGGCTTTGGTCTTTAAGTTGGATAAATCAGAGCCCGCATGCGATTCTGTTAGATTCATCGTGCCAGTCCATTCAGATGAAATAAGCTTTGGCATGTACTTTGCCTTTAGTTCATCACTGGCGTGTGCTGCAAGTGCGTCAATCGCACCCGCGCTCAGCATTGGCGCCAGTGCAAACGACATATTCGCACTATTCCAAAACTCACTGACCACCATATGCAACGTAAATGGCAAACCTTGACCACCATACTCGGGGTCTTGCGCTAGACTCTGCCAAGCACTTTCAACGAACAATTTATAAGCCTCTTTGAAACTATCAGGCGTGGTCACAACACCATCATTTGCCTTACTGTGTTCGATATCGCCTAATCGGTTGGTCGGTGCAATCACTTCAGAGGCAAATTTACCACCTTCCTCAATCACCGCATCAAGTAACTCGGGTGTTGCCTCAGCAAAATCAGGAATAGCGGTCAAACTATTAATATCTAATAAGTCATTAATAACAAATGACATTTCTTGAATAGGAGCTTTAAAGTCAGCCATATTTTTATCTACATGAACGAAGTTTACAAAGAAATAATTATACTTGCTTGAAACAAGCAAGTCAAAGAACAATGCAGCCCAAGACATTTTCAACATAACCTAAAAGGTCTTCATGAAAAATTCACATAACTACAGGTTATTTCATACATGAAAACAAACCATTTTTAATCACACAAAATCGGGCGCATAGTACACACATCGGAAGCAAGTCTTCCCTAACTTTAAACCCAATTTTCTACTAACTTTTTTGACGATTTAAACAGGTGCTATTATGGAATTCATTATCCTAACTGTTGTTCTTCTTGGTATCGTGGCTGCAAACGAAGTCATTGACCACTAGACTCAACTAAACAAACATTCAGCGTATAAGTTGGCCATTACCTAATGGCTTACGCACTAGCCTCACTCCTCCGCTAGAAAAACTTAGTATTCGCCTCGGCCTCAAAAGCCGGGGCTTTTTTATGCCCACGGATGGGCGGTATCCTGAGAATGCAGGAGCAATTCTCAGGGTATGTTCAGGATGGGCGGTATCCTGAGAATGCAGGAGCAATTCT
>CAZOBR010000055.1:0-3163 GCA_964578035.1 uncultured Gammaproteobacteria bacterium | reverse complement strand
AATTCTCAGGGTATGTTCAGGATGGGCGGTATCCTGAGAATGCAGGAGCAATTCTCAGGATATGTTCAGGATGAACGGACAAGTTTTTGCTCCTGCAAAACTTGCACTTCCGCCGTCCATGGCGGTCGTAGCCGCGGTCGCATGAACAAAGTGCCCTTGGTGTATGCGAAGAAGCGACTCTCTCAGCACCCACGATCCACTTTTGACGCTATTGATTCAAACCCACAAACCTTAGATTCTTCACTTCGTTCTGAATGACATTTTAGCTACATCGCGCACAAACCTCAGATTCATTGCTACGCTCTGATCGACTATGTCCGAGTATGATTCATAGCAACCTAATACTCTCGGTAGCAAACCTCTAGCAATTCTTGGTGCGCACTTTTATTCGCCGCTAATACATTGCCCGTTTCTAAATAATCTGCTCGGCCATGCAAATCTGTCACTACGCCACCCGCTTCTTGAACTAATAAAACGCCAGCAGCTATATCCCATATTTGTAAGTTAGATTCCCAAAAGCCATCGTAACGACCTGTAGCGACATAGGCTAAGTCTAATGCTGCAGCGCCTAGTCTACGTATACCACTGGTTTGTAGAGCCAATATTCCATGCATTGTGTTGGTAAATGCGTTTAATTTTTCTAATGGCTTACCACTGAATGGCACGCCCGTTGCATATAAACCGCCTTTTGCTGATTTGCTGTTAGAGCACACAATTTGCTGATCATTGAGCTTGGCTCCTTGACCTTTTACAGCGGTAAACATTTCATTTTTTGCTGGATCATAAACGACCGCAACGCTCGGAACACCTTTAACAAGCAACGCAATCGACACGGCATAATGCGGAATACCACGCAAGAAATTGGTGGTGCCATCTAGTGGGTCTATCACCCAACAGTAGTCAGTGTTTTGACCAGCTTGCTCACCATGCTCTTCACCTTTGAGTCTATGAGTTGGAAAGGCATGCTTAATAATGCTGGTAATTCTGTCTTCAGAACCTCTATCCACTTCTGACACATAGTCGTGCAACGATTTTTGTTCAACATTGAGGTCAGAAATATTTTGAGCTGAATTTTGAATAAACTCACCTGCTTGCTGCGCTGCGTAAATTGCGGTTTCTAATATCGTATCCATAATGTCATTCTCCTTGAATGCATATCGCTAGACAAACTATTTATTTACAAAAAAAGCCTTTAGCGCTAATTACAAAAAAAGCCTATGGCGATCTCGCCATAGGCTTTAACACACTTTTTAATTGTTAGGATCTAAATTTAGTTCTTGTTGATATAGCCATCAATCCCATGCGGAATTAAGCGACCTATCTGTCTGGCAACAGCGTCGATGTCTTTTGACTCAGAGTCGTCTAGCAACCAACCTTGCACAGTACCTATCATACCGCCCGCATAAAAATCAGACATCGTATCTAATTGATGCGAATCAAAATTATGATTGAATTGATAGAGAATTCGATCAGAGATCAATTTAGCAACAAATGTTTTTAATAACGACAAACATTGAATACCGGCTTGACCAGTAAATGCTGCGCGCATTAATGTGCGTTCACGATCACATTCTCTAAGTAAACTTTTAACAGAAATTTCTACAAATTCCTCACGACCAACTTGATCGTTTTCCATTAAGCCTTCTAAACTTGTCCAGCACTTTTCAAACAAGCCTTCAATTCGATTAAGTAAAATCGATTGTTTGCTATCAAAATTTGAATAAAATGTTTGTCGGCTTACCCCAGCCGTTTTGGTAAGTTCACCAATTGTAATTTCGTCAATTGTTTGAGTTTGCAAATGGTGAGCAAGTGCAATCTGTAATTTTTCCTGACTTCGTCTTTTTCGTAAATCCACTTTTGTTAACCCTTAATTTAGTTATATTAAATTAGACAATTATCGAGCGCTTAAAGCAATATCTATAAGCAATTGTAAGTAATACTTATGATCTTTATCGTGTCTATTATTAGTGTAAACTTGGCGATTGCGCCAGCTAAATATTGACCAACAATGCCAATGAATGTGATTAAACATTTATATTATAAATCAAGCAAATCATCTTTGACATATGTTACCAAACTTTACAAAGTGTTTATCAACAGAGTTATATAAGCCAAAAACTCAAACTAAAGTTGCCGCCTAGCAAATGCTCAATAGAAGGCTTAGAACGTCCTCACCTTTTTGTCTTTACATTAATCAAAAAATAACCATCACAATAGCCATACTTAAACTAGGCTTAACCAGAAGTAACATAATATGAAGACCTTACAGACACTAAGATTATTTCATCAACCATGCGTTATCATGTTCGCATTAGTGTTGAGTGCGTGCCAAACACTGGATTCCAAAAACAATTGGCCTAGTGATATCCCTGATAGACGTATTTTTGTTACGGCCTATCAAAATCAAATAGGAGATGTTGTTGATGATGGTGACATCGCATTAGAGAAGCACCTAGTCTGGGTAAAGCGATTTTACCAAGGCTCTATCATTTACCCAATTGGTTGGAATCGAATGACAGAAATGGTGCTAGACAGTTTAGATGAAAGCCATAATTTTCCTGATGCTGAACAACGTATTGCTGCACTTGGGAAACGAATTTGCATTGAGTGGGCGCAGGATAACCGTATTGCTAAAATACGCTCTTCAAACATCGCTGTTTGGGGCGCAGCTTTACGCAAATCAGTCAATAACAACCAACAAAAAGCGTTTATTGAACTTGTCGAAAAGGATGTGGAAGCGTTGATTGCCGGCGAGCTTGATTCAAAACAAATAAATCAAGATCGTTATTACCCAGAAGAAGATATCGACGATTTTTAACCACTACTTATTCTTGTGGTTACAAACATGGCTAGAGCTAAAAAAGAGCCCCAAGCACATTATTGCCTGGAGCTCTTTTAATGCTTTTATTAAGAAGGCTGGTTAGCCAAGCAAGTGCTCAATAGCAGAGCGTTCTTGGCGTAATTCATCTTCGGTGACATTCATGCGCGAACGACTGAATTCACTGATCTCAAGGCCTTGTACGATTTCATACTCTCCATTACTGCAGGTAACAGGGTAGGAGTAGATAATACCTGGCTCAATATCATAGCTGCCGTCTGATGGAATCGCCATGCTAACCCAATCACCATTAGCCGTGCCCAGCGCCCATGTGCGCATATGATC
>CAZOBR010000054.1:540-15304 GCA_964578035.1 uncultured Gammaproteobacteria bacterium | reverse complement strand
CGGAAATTCTTAAATGATCAATTGAATGTAAGATTAAGTGCCAATGATATTTTTACAATTTGTTGGACCTCCGGCACCACAGGTCAACCCAAAGGTGTGCCGCGTAGTCATAATATGTGGATTGCCTCGTCAACCGCCGCAATGGAATGCGCTGAAATCAAAGAACACGAGTGCATGCTCAACCCGTTCCCGTTTGTAAACATGGCCGCAATCGGCGGATTTTTGTATTGCTGCTTTATGCGTAGCTGCACTATTGTATTGCATCACCCGTTTGATATGCAGGTTTATCTAAAACAAATTCAAGATGAAAAAGTTGCCTACACCATTTCACCGCCAGCGTTATTAACCATGCTATTAAATAAACGCGAAATTTTAGAGTTTTTTGATATTTCGAATTTAACCCGTGTTGGTTCAGGTAGTGCGCCACTCTCTGAGTTTATGGTTGCGGGCTTTGGGCGCGACTATGGTATTGAGATACTCAATATATTCGGCTCTAACGAAGGTATCTGCTTAAGCTCTAGCCCAAAAGATGTGCCCGACTATGCAGAGCGCGCGCAATACTTCCCGAGTTTTGGTGTGGACCAACAAATCTCCGGCGACCTTACTCATGACAACATCAAAACACGCTTGGTCGACACTGAAACAGGCGACATAGTCTCTCAATGCGGACAAGAAGGTGAACTCGAAGTCTGGGGTGCGACCGTATTCGATGGTTATTACAAGTCCCCTGAGGCAAACGCCGAAGTCTTTTCTGAAGATGGTTACTTTCGTACTGGCGATTTATTTGAGATTGCAGGTGAGGGTCAAACACCCAAGTTTTATAAATACGTGGGCAGGTGCAAAGACATTATTGTGCGCGGCGGCGTGAATATATCGCCCGCAGAAATAGACAGCGAACTTGCCGCGCACCCTAAAGTTGCCGATGTCTGTGTGGTAGGCATAGACGACGAACTGATGGGCGAACGTGTTGGAGTAGCAGTTGTGCCTAAACCAAATGAAACGATTGTGCTGGAAGACTTAACCGGGCATCTCAAAGCCAAAGGCATGGCGGTATTTAAACTGCCGGAAAAATTCACCTGTGTAGACGCACTACCCTACAACGCGACCGGCAAAATACAACGTCGGGATGTTAAGCATTTGTTTGACTAAAGCTTAAACTAGTTCAATTAGCATCGCAGTACCCGTTGCCGCTGCACCGCTGGTAGCGACAATGCCGCGTTTCAATTCTCGGCGTTCTAGCTCATCAATCAACATGCCAACCATGATTGCACCAGTGGCGCCCATTGGGTGACCTAGTGCGATAACACCGCCATTCACGTTGAGCTTATCGTCGTTAAGTTTGAGCTCTTGCTTACACTTAATAACCGTTGCCGCAAAGGCTTCGTGCAGTTCAAACAAATCAATATCATTATTGCTTAAGCCTTGATCCGCCATCAATTTCTTGGTGACGGTTGCGCAGCCAGAAACAGATTCCAATGGATCACCACAAACCGTTGTTGTCGCCACTATTTTAGCTCTGGGCTTTAATCCAGACGCTTGCAACGAATGGTTGGCGACAAGTATCAATGCAGCGGCATCGGCAAGCGCAGGTGAATTACCTGCGGTATGAATATGGCTAATCGTATCCAGTTGCGGATGGCTAGCCAGTTGTAATGCATCTACCCCTTGTGCACCCAGCTCAACGAAGCTGGGTGGTAATTCAGCCAAGCTTTCCATCGTGGTTTGTGGGCGAATGCATTCGTCTTGCTCTATATGTTGACCCGTTGCGGTGTTTAATACCGGAACAATGGATTTGAACCAACCATTAGCTCTCGCATTGTTCGCTCTTTGATGGCTTAAGTAAGCAACTTCATCGGCCTGCTCACGGCTCACATTGTGCAGTGATGCAACTAAATCTGCGCCATTACCCATTAGCACCATTTTGCATCTAGCGGCTAATTGCGGATCGGAGAAAACAGTGGCATTGTCTGACAGTAAAGGCACGCGCGACATCATTTCCACGCCACCCGCAATCGCACAGGAAATTTGCCCCACGTTTATTTTAAGTGCCGCTACATTCAAGGCATCTAAGCCTGAGGAACAATAGCGATGCACTGTCATGCCTGGTATCTGTTCTGGCCAGCCTGAATACAACAACGAAGACTTGGCAATATTACCGGCTTGCTCCTTGGCTTGCGTAACGCAGCCTAACACCACTTCTTCTACGGCATTTCTGTCTAAGGCTTGGCGTTGTTCGAGTGTTTTATACAACGCATCCAGTAGCTCAAACGGTGTACATTGTGCTAACGCGCCTGTGCCTTTTGGTGTGCCGCGGCCACGTGGCGTGCGGATTGCATCATAAATATAGGCAGGCTCCATTAGTCAATGCCGACAACAAAACTAACGCATGTTGTGGCACTGCCACCTAGGTTAAACGTGGCCATGTTTTTTGCATCCGCAATTTGATTCGCGCCCGCTTGATTACTGACCTGCTTAGAGCAATCTAATAACATACGCACGCCTGTTGCGCCCACGGGGTGCCCCAAACCAATCAAACCGCCACTGGCATTAATCGGGAAATCGCCATCCATGCTAATACGCCCTTCTTCAATGGCCTTCCAGCTTTCGCCTGGCGCGGTTAAACCAATATGGTCAATCGCCATGTATTCAGTAATCGTAAAACAATCATGTGTTTCCAAACCATCAAGATCGGTGACTTTTTCAAAGCCAGAGCGTTGCAACGCATCTTGTATTAATTGCGCAACATGCGGAAACACTAAAGGCTTGCCTTCACTAAGCGCTAATTTGCTGTCTAAGCTGAGTGTTGACGATCGATGCCCCCAGCCTTTGATTCTGGGAATATCATTTAATTGCAGCCCCTGTTTAGTTGCGTATTCTTTCGCCACCGATTCACTGGCTAAAAACACACAAGCAGCACCATCGGTTATTTGTGCGCAGTCCATGCGCCGAATACGCCCTTCGATTGATGGGTTGAATTCTTCATTATCCGTGTAATGCTCTGCTTGAAAATCCCAATTGCGGGTCTGCGAATTCGGATTTTTTTTGCCGTTGGTATAATTAACTTTGGCTATGTCTATTAGATGATCGCAGTCAATCCCATACCGACGGTCATATTCATCAATCAAGCGGTCAAACATGTGTGGCCATGGATAATTACAGTCATTTGCTTCTCGGCCGAGCCAGGCAGCTGCCCCTAAATGCTCAGCACCTGTTTGGCCATCGACATTACGCATATATTCAATACCTAGCACGCAGGCTGTTTGATAGTGCCCTGCTTCAATGTCACGCATGGCAGCAAGCAACGCAATCGAACCAGACGCACAAGCCGCTTCGTGGCGGCTGGTTGGCATTGAATTTAATTCTGGATACGCTTCTGCAAAAAAACCACCAAGCTGGCCTTGGCCAGTAAAAAGTTCACCAACAAAATTACCAACATGACCAACCTCAATTTGCTCAGGTTCGAGCCCTGTTGATACAAGTGCCTGATCAAGGGTTTGTTTAAACAGTTGGTATATATCCAAGCCTTCACGTTGCCAATTTCGCGCGAAATCAGTTTGTGCACCACCGAGAATGTAAATGGGGGTTGTCATATTTAGGTACTCTCTTGCTTTTAATAGATTGCTTTAATTAAGTTCGTCGCCACGCGCCCATGTTGCGTGCACGCCACTGGATATTCGGTGCGGTAAAATAACTTGGCAAATTGGGCCTTGCGTGATGTCTTTAGCGTCGAACATCACGAACTCTGAACGGTCTAGCTTGGTGTCTGAAATAATAGAGACAACATAACCATCGTCTTCCGTTTTAGAATTATGTCTTGGCGCAAATGCTGGTTCACTACCGTAGCGATGCTCACCAAAATCGTAATCTTGCACCTCGCCAGTTACTAAATCGTTTTTAGATAAGCCATCAAACTGAAAATAGCCCGGTGTATTACTCACGCTGTAGATATAACGATAATCCACACCTTGATACAGCGAATTGATCACACCGAACTCTCGAGTTCGATCATCAAGTCGTTGCTCAGTGGTCTTGCCTGTTTTTAAATTAAAACGCCATCGGTGCAGCCTTGGTAAAAATAGATCATTGGCCAAAAACCCCATCATGCGTGCCAAGCCTGCTGGCGCATTCGGGTGACTTGGTGGTTTTGGGCATTCTTGAAAATAGCCATCGAGAATTATCTCATCGCCTTCTTCATAAGCATTCGTCCAGTGCAGCACATAAGTAGGGTCTGCTTCAAACCAGATGATATCGTCTTGATTCCCATAACGCGGAATAACCGCAAAACGACTCGGCATATCGGGGTAATATTCAACCGCATGAATGCCTTTCTCAAGTAACTCTTCGCTCCAAAAGAGCGGCATGTCATTCATGATTGAATAGTTTTCGGTAAACGCCATATCATGCGGCAGCCTTGGACCAGCTACGGGAATCGACGTGTAATGCTTGAGCTTATTGTCCGCGCTAACCACACCATAGTGCATATACGGTGCATGCTTCGAATAGTTAAAAAAGAGTAGCTCACCAGTTCGAGGGTCCACTTTTGGGTGTGCAGAGATTCCGTCTATTGGCACCCAACCTTCGGTGCCAAATTGTTCAAGCGTAATTGGGTCTAATCGATAGCCTTCTGCTGATTGATAAAACGTAGACAGCGCTTTGCCTGCATGCACAATAACATCAGTCGATGAAGAGTCCTTAAGCGCCTCTTGCGCACCCCACCCTGGCCGCGTAGAACGCGATGGATGTTCAGCCAAGCCAGCCCATAAAGAACGCCCCGCTTCTTGTTCTGCTTGAAATGCTTTGGTTCGTACAAACCGATTTCGATAGCCAACTGCGCCATCTTTTACATACACACTGTGCAACATACCATCACCATCAAATGGGTGATAACGCCCGATTGGCTTATACACAGGGTTCTCGGTGTTGCGTAAGTAAACGCCTTCAACGTCATCGGGAATTTGCCCAATGACTTGCATATCCGTGGCATTGAATTCTTTATGGTTCGGTGTCCATGCACCAAAGGTATACGGATTAGAGCTTTCTTCTAAAGTCGTTTCAAACTCGTTAACCAATTCAACAGCCATCGTATTTTCTCATGTGGGTTTAGAGCAAGCGTAATAAACAGCGCTATTTGGACAATTAGACTAACAATTGCACTAATTTAGTTCAATGTAAAAAAATGACGAACAGCAAGCTAAATAATTTGCCTAGATTGCAATAAATCTAACAAAAACCTTAATCGAATAAATCGACTCAGCAATGTGCAGTAGTTAGTTTATTAAAAACATTTACAAAGGGTTTTGATTTTAGTTATGCTAAGTCTATGATTTTTGGTAAAAAAAATGGCTAGCCTCTTAAGATTGGCATACGTAAGCAAAGCAACAATTGATTTGTCGCATGGTATTGATGATCCTGATTCAGAGGCATCTCAGATACTTTTAGAGGCTAGACGCAATAATCGCGCGTCAAAAATCACAGGCGCGCTATTCATTTCAGGCAACTTTTTCTTCCAATGCTTAGAAGGCAAAGAAGATGCTGTTTATGCGCTTTTCGAAAGTATTAAACAAGACAGCCGTCACGAGCAGGTTAAAATGTCGTACTGCAAACGTGTAAGGCGACGGCATTTCGGGCAATGGACAATGAAATACGTGCCTGCCGCTGATGAAGTTAAACAAATGATGGAGCGTCGTGGCTATTTAAGCTTTAACCCTGTTGAGTTTGATGAATCAGATATTAATGTCATAGTTGACACCTTCTCGCGCACCGAAGATACCACTGCGAAAATCAGTATGTTTAGAACGTTCAATAGACCAAAGAACTATTGGTTCACAAGAATGTTTGATTACGGTCTTTAAGTTTCCCCCTATATAAGTTTCCCCCTAAAATTTAAATGAGATCATCAGCAATGCCTAACACTTCTGTATTTACTGAACTCACCCTACCAAATGGTCAAATTATTAAGAACCGAATCGTAAAAGCGTCGATGGAAGAGAATATGTCTGACCCGGTTCTTGAGCCAAGCGAAGGTTTAATCAACCTAAACCGAGCTTGGGGCGAAGGTGGCGTTGGTTTGATTTTATCTGGTAATGTGATGATTGACCGTCTCGCCATGACTGGGCCAGGGGGCGTAGTCCTAGACAAGAACAGTAAACTTGATAAGTTTAAAAAATGGTCCACTGCAGCTAAGCAAAATGGCGCCAAAGTTTGGATGCAAATCAACCATCCAGGTCGTCAGGTGTATAAAAAGATGGGTGGCAAAGTTTATTCTCCATCAGATGTATCCCTTAATATGGGTAAGTTATCAGATATGTTCGGTGATGCTAAAGCGATGACCGAAGAGCAAATATACGACGTTATTCAGCGTTTTGCTGACACCGCGTCGCAAGCTGAAAAAGCCGGTTTTGACGGTGCCGAAATTCATGCTGCACACGGTTATTTGATTGCTCAATTCTTGTCGCCGCTGGTTAATAAGAGACAAGACCAATGGGGTGGTTCAATAGAAAATCGCGCTCGACTGTTGATTGAGGTTATCAAAGCGGTTAAAGCGGTTACGCAACCAGAATTTGCGATTGGCGTGAAACTGAACTCAGCAGATTTCCAGCGCGGCGGCTTTGATGTAGACGATGCACTCACTGTTGTGAAACTGTTAGAACCATTGAACATTGACTTAGTCGAACTATCTGGCGGCAGCTATGAAGCACCTGCTATGCAAGGTGTCACAGCGGACGGGCGCACTCTAAAGCGTGAAGCCTACTTCTTAGAATTTGCTGAAAAAATTGCCGGCGAAACCAATATACCCATTATGACAACCGGCGGCATTCGTCGTTTAGCAGTTGCCGAAGAAGTATTATCAAACAACGTCAGCTTGGTTGGAATGGCGACAGGTTTAGCCACCGCGCCTGACCTCCCCAATATTTGGCAGCACAACAAAGACTTTGAAGCGCCCTACCCAGTCATTAATTGGAAAAACAAAACGCTGCGCGGATTAGCGGTAATGGCTTACGTTAAACGTCAACTTAGACGCGTGGGTGATAACAAAGCAGTCAAAGTAAATGCCTCGCCTTTATTCACATTTATTCAAGATCAAATAAGAGCCGCTAAACTCACCAAAAGATATAAAAACTTTATCGAAAGTTAGATTAACGCTTACTGCTTAACGGCTACTGTCTTACAGTTACTCTCTTACGGCGATAGCTTAACAATATCGGGAAACTGCCATTCGCCGTTGAGTATTTCTTGGCGAGGTTTATATAAACGCACCACATAGTTCCAGCCTGCAGATATTGGCAACGCATTTTCTTTCGTTGTGTCACCACCAAACTGGATTGTGATCGAACCGTCTGCGTTTCTGACCGCCGTTCGATCGTTCACGCTGTATCTGTTGAATGGATTTTCGTTAAAGTAGCCGTCTTTGTTATAAACCGTGACCGACCAAAACCCATCGACGGGAACATCCTTTACAGTCATAACAAACGTACCATTGGCAGGCAGCCCCGGTTCTACATTCACTAGATACGACTCAGTTTCTGGCAAGGTGCCAAAGCCATAAGCAGAAGCCAATAATTGCATGACTGAGTCGACCTCACCTTTTTTGCCCGCCGCACCTACATTACTATTAATACCTGTGCCCAATTCTAATAAGAGCTTGGTTGTTGCTTCAAAACTTGGCACATCATAGGCTGGATGAACATATGCCTTACTCGATTTACTACGAATGCTCATTTGATCTTGTAACTTATTTGCGGCTTTAATATCACCAGAAATTGCTTCAGACACCAATGTGCGTATGAGTACCCAGACGAATGGCGTATCAAATTCTTCAACGCTTAATTCGAATGTTCCACTACCGTAAAAAACTCGATTCGTGAAACCATCTTCATTAACAATTTGTGCAGACACATAGCGCCCGCCAACATCAGGAATTGTTAGCGTAGCGCCTTTACTGATATCCACAATTGCAAAACTGTAAAGTGTGTCACGGTTTAAACGTTTACTGCTCTTAACATTCACACCAACAAGATTACGTCGGTGAAGAAACGTATTCATTTTTCCACCTGTTAAAGCCAAGTACTTATCAAACTGTATCGCGGTTTTCACTTTTACGTAGTTTAATGCCGTTACTTTTATCGGCGCTGGTACTGCTTGAGACTCACTATCGTTGGCACTCGCTACGCCAGCCATAATTAACAGAAAGACGCTTAAGATAATGCGAAAAGTTATGCGCAATTGTGTTGTTGATAAGTTCATAGTGGCTCTTAATAGTGGTTCCTAGTTTGGTGGACGAATCATGTACCAAAAAACATTGTTATCACAAAGGTCGCTTGTAAGCTTTACATACAAAGCTTGGGGATTTTGTTATTGTCGGTAACATATCATGCTTTAAATTTATCTATGCATAAAACACCAACACATCGACTACTGATTCTGACCCTGTTTTGCTTTGCTTTTTTAAGTGGCTGTCAAAAGGATAAAACAGGCGAAGACTTTACAATTACGTTGCGCTTGAGTCACGTTTTCAATGTGAGTGAAGAATTAGCCCAATCAATTGAATTGGTTGCCAATAGAATCAACCAAAAAACCAATGGCGCTGTTAGAGTCTTGACCTACCCTGGTGGCCAGATTGCAACCTACAAAGATGGCGTTGAAATGGTGGTGCGCGGCGCACACTTTATCTCAGTCGAAGACCCTTCCTACATTGGTGATTATGTGCCTGAGTTTACGGCCTTGGTTGGCCCAATGCTGTACAACAACTACGATGAATACACTGAGTTAATCAAAACACCTTTGGTAAAAGGCTGGCTTGAGAAAATTGAAGAAAAAGGGATTAAAGTACTGTCTCTACAGTACATATTTGGTTTTCGTAATTTAATCACCGACAAGGTCATCAACACCCCAGAAGACCTAAACGGTGTAAAACTAAGAACACCCGGCAGTAAACTTTTTATTAAAACCTTAAACGCAATGGGCGCAACGGCAACGCCACTGCCTTGGGGTGAAACATTTAGTGCATTGCAACAAGGCGTTGTTGATGGCCTTGAAGGCTCTGAATTTACAAACTTAGGCACTAAGGTTTATGAAACGGGTAAGAAAAATGTGGCGTTTACTAATCATTTTTTAGGCACTTGTGGTGTTTATATATCCACCGAGGTGTGGGCTAAAATTCCACCAAAGTATCAGGCAATCATTGAGCAGGAATTCACCTATGAAGCCGATCAAATGATTAAAACGCTCAAAGGCAAACACGCACAAGTAATAAAAGACCTAGAAGCTAACGGCGTCGAGTTTAATCAAATTGATCGGCCTGCATTCGAGAACAGAACACTAAAACTGTACGATGGCGAATTACCCGGTGTCACTATTGAAATGTACAATCAAATTCAAGCTGAACTTAAAAAAATTCGAGCTGCAAAATGACACCAGCATTAAATCGTTTTATTAATAACTTTGAAGAGCTACTTTGTGGCGCCTTCTTAGTCACAATGATTGTGCTGGTGATCATGAACGTATTACTGCGATACGTTTTTAACTATTCCATTTTTTGGGCAGAAGAAGTCGCAACAATTTGTTTTGTGTGGTGTGTGTTTATTGGCGCTAGCGCTACTTACAAACACAAGATGGACATGGGCATTGACCTGCTTATCAATAAAACCCCACCTAAAATAGAAATTGCCATTCGCTTTGCTGTACAACTAATTTTGTTAGCCTTAAACGGCTATATCTTTTATATCGCGATTGTTTTCACCAAAATTGCGTGGGTAAAACCAACCGCTGTTTTAGGTGTGAGCTCGGCGGTGCTTAACTCTGCATTAATCGTTGGTTTTGGTCTGATTACTTTGCATACTCTGCGTTTTTTATATCGTGACAGCGTCGAGTATTTAAGAACAGGGCATTTGAGCAAGGGGAAAATTTAATGGTGTATCTGCCTATTGCTATTTTATTCCTGCTCTATTTTTCCGGCATACCGATTGCCTATGCATTATTTGGCGCATCCATTTTTTATTTCGCGTTCTTTGATGCCGGTATGCCACCGGACTTAGTGCTACAAAAGTTTATTACCGCCGCGGCCTCTTTTCCATTACTGGCTATTCCTTTTTTTGTAATGGCCGGCTCTGTAATGAACTATTCCGGCATTAGCGCTCGGCTGATGCAAATGGCTGAAGTCTTAACTGGGCACTTAACGGGTGGTATGGCGCAGGTAAACGTGGCGCTGAGTACTTTTATGGGGGGTGTTTCTGGGTCAGCAAATGCCGATGCCGCCATGCAAAGTAAGATACTCGTGCCACAAATGGAAAAGCGTGGCTACAGTCGTGAGTTCTCCGCGGCGATTACTGCGGCCTCTTCCGCAATATCCCCAATTATACCACCAGGGATTGTGTTAATTATTTACGCATTAATCGCGCAAGTATCCGTCGCGAAAATATTTGTCGCGGGTTACGTGCCTGGCTTAATTATGGCTGGTGCATTAATGCTAACGGTAACGCTGATTTCTCGAAAACGACAGTACAAGCCCGCCCGTGAACAACGCGCCAGCTTAAAAGAAATTGGACTACAATTAAAAGACTCGATTTGGGCATTGTCACTGCCTTTTGGTGTGATCCTAGGTTTACGATTTGGTTTGTTCACGCCTACCGAAGCGGGCGCAATGGCAGTGCTGGCATCGGTATTAATCGGCGTATTGATCTATCGCGAACTCGGTACAACGCATATCAAACCGATTTTGTTGGATACGATTTATGGTACTGGCACGGTGGTACTTATTATTGTCGCGGCTTCGGTATTTGGTTATTACTTAAACTGGGAACGCATACCGCAAGAGCTAACTGCTTTGTTGCTGGACTTCACTTCCAACAAATACCTAATGCTGGCAGTAATCAATGTTTTCTTACTTGCTATTGGCATGTTTATTGAAGGTGGCGCAGCACTCATTATTATTGCACCGTTGTTAGTACCGGTTGCGGTCGGGCTCGGTATTGACCCGATTCATTTCGGTATGATTATGATCGTTAACATTATGATTGGCGGTGTAACGCCGCCCTTTGGCT
Organism: uncultured Gammaproteobacteria bacterium; assembly: GCA_964578035.1. Classification (GTDB taxonomy): domain Bacteria; phylum Pseudomonadota; class Gammaproteobacteria; order Arenicellales; family Arenicellaceae; genus Arenicella. The sequence continues at coordinate 4,265 of CAZOBR010000054.1, read as the reverse complement.
CAATGATGTTCACCACTTGCTCTGTTACCAAAGTACCGGTCGGCGCGTTTATGCGCGAGATATGGCCTTTTATCATTGCGCTGTTAGTCGCACTATTGCTCGTAACGTATGTGCCAGCCGTGGTGATGTTTTTGCCAAACTTAATCTAGGCTTATGGTCGTTCATAATAAGCAGTTATATGCCCTGCTTGGTATTTCAATCAATTGCGGAATAAAAACCCTGGGCACACTATTACCTTCTAGCGTGCCGCGTAATGTTTTGCCAAGTAACACATCAACACAGTTAATTGTTAGCTCCATTCTCATCAATAAAAAGTTCACTCTTTGCATCTGGGTAAGCAGCTACTTGAGCTTTCATCGTATTAATTTAGAAAAAGTCATTAACTGTTATTAGAAATAAGTCATTAACTGTTATTAGAAAAAATCATTAACTCGTTGCTAGGAATCAACGCGTAAACCTTTTTGCAACTCAACATTTTTAGGTGTGTCTAAATCACATTGAACACGGATATAACCGGGGTTCATACCAATACGGTCTGCGCCCGGTGTGCCCCATGAATAGATCAGTAACTTGCCGTTAATATCATTCTCAAAAAGACCAATGAAGAACGTCTCACGCTGCATGCCATAAGACCATGTGTTGCGCATCAACAACTCCATGTCTGTGCCATCAGGGTGGGTAAATGAAAACGTGCCGCCTTGATCATGAATTTTCATGTAGTGCTGAGTAAAGTTAGACACATTAGGCGTGTCTTTGGGTACGTCAATCATGCACGCAAACCATCGAGCGCGCCGCATCTTGCGTGGCGTTAATGTAGTTGCGAGCAACGATTTAGCTGCTTTTGAATTACCTGCCTTGCTAAGGTACCGTCTGTCGTTAAAGCTGTATTCATCACTTGAGACGCGAACAACGCGCTCAAGGTAACCTAGTTTTTCACCATCTTGGCATGCATTTGAGCGAGAAATATTAGACCCAGCAAAGTCACGATTATCGCGGCGCAATAACAAATCACAACCTTCAAGCGCAATCAAATTGCTTGCTCTTAAGCGCTTAAATGCTTTACTAGAAGTATCTCCGCCTAAGTATTTATCTGCTTTCTTAAACGCATAAGCTTTGACACGAATAGCTTTTAGCGACTCATCGGACACTAATTTATAAAGTCGTTGTTGATAGGTATTGTTTAAGTCGCCGTGAATACTTTTTTCAACGTACAGTAAGTTGTCACCAATATTCGGCGCGTCAACAACAATAACCTTGGCATGAAAACGCCCATTACCTAACTTTTGTTCAAACTCAGCACGCGCATCAAAACTAATTTGCTCTTGGTTGTCATACTCTCCTGGCCAAATCGACATTAAGTAACTCAGCTCGCGCTCAATGTAAGTAAAACCAGTTTCTTGCGCTAGTGACACTCTAGCACTCAGAGCTGCGCTGAAAACAACCACAACAACGATACATACATAGCGAATAGCTTTAAATGACTTCATAATAAATTCCTGAATTAAATAACAATAGGTGTTGATTTAGTCTATAACACAAACTCGTCTAATGAAACGCCCAGTATCAAGGCTTGTTGTTCAGTATGATCACATGTTGATGATTCTATGCACCATTCGTTTCCACCCGTTCTTAGTCAACCTGAAACTAACATGTATTATTGAATCGCAAGTTAACACTACGAGCCACCTTAACTATGAAAAAAATTAATTGGGGAATCATTGCACTAGGCAATATTGCGCATCATTTGAAAATAGCCCTAAACGGTGTTGAAAGTGCGCATTTTTATAGTGTCGTGAGTTCGGGTAAATCGGTGTTTATTTCGAATCTAACCGCCTGACAATGGCAACTGAGACCGTTTTATTACCAATTAGACTTTGTCAGCAAGCTGTTATGATAATTTCAAGGCCATACTGGCCATTGATTTTACTTAAAATAGATTTTTATGGCTCAACACAAAAAACTTCTGATTAGCGCAGTTTTTATTGCTGCATTATTTGTTGTGCAAAGCGCTTATTTAGATAAAGTCGCTTTAGAACAAACCGAACAAGGGCTCAGCCGAGCGCTGGTCACATATGGAGTTGCTCGCGGTTTAAACGGCATTATTTCAGTTGTACAAGGCACCGAAGTCGCCGTTGAGCCAGTCGGCATAGGCATGACATTTACGCCTGGGCAAATACTCGACCCGGTTAATGACTTAATTGAACGTTTTTCAACTGTTGTGCTGGTTAGCGCAACGGCGTTTGGACTACAACGAGTACTGCTAGAAGTGACTTCTGCCCCTATTTTTATACTCATAGTATGCATTGCAATTGCAATCAGCCTGGTTTGGTTCTGGCTTGCGAGCAAGCCTCAATTTCAAAAGGCCGCTAAGTATCGTCACTTAATCTACAAAATAACATTGATGTTGATCATTGTGCGTATCAGCATTGCTGCGACGGCGCTGGCCGGTGAAGTGTTTTATAATAATTTTTTAGCCTCTGATTTTCAAAATTCAAAAGCAGAATTGCTATCAGCGTCTGAAAAATTAGAAGTATTACAAAACGATTCCGGCAAAGAACTTAGCGCACCCGTAGAACGTTCGTTTTTAGAAAGTGCGCGTGATTTAGTTCGCTCTGCGACAGGCAGTTTGGATATCAACAAGCATATTGAAGAATTTAAAGTCGCTGCTGAAAATATCAGCGAGCATGTTGTTCGCTTGATTGTGATCTTTGTTTTTCAAACAATTATTGTGCCTATTTTGTCGCTGTTCCTGATTCTGAAAGGCTTAAAGTGGTTGGCTTTGTATTCACCATCAAAGCCAACCCACGCTTAAACAACTAAATAAAAAAGTAATGCAACTCTCTGTTTTAGATCAATCATTTTCGCGTTCAATAGATGGCGCATCGGCTGCGCTGCATGAAACCATAGAAATAGCGCAATGGTGTGAAAAACTAGGCTATAAAAGGCTTTGGGTGTCTGAACATCATGCATTTCCAACAATAGCGGGCAGCGCGCCAGAAGTATTGTTGGCAGCACTTGGCGCAGCGACTAAGACGATTCGGCTAGGCTCTGGTGGAATAATGTTACCGCATTACAGCGCATATAAAGTAGCTGAAACGTTTTCAATACTCGCGAACCTCTACCCTAACAGAATTGATTTAGGCGTTGGCCGCGCGCCTGGTGCAGATATGTCAACCGCGGTAGCACTTGCCACCGATGGGCGACCAAAGTTTGAACGTTTTCCTGAATTAGTGGCTGAGCTTGACCATTACTTGAACAGTGCAATAACCAACCCCATCGTCAGCCCAAAGCCACCAGGTGACTTACCAATCTGGATGCTCGGTTCAAGTGCGGACAGCGCTGTATTAGCTGCCGAACGTGGGCTGCCCTACAACCTCGGTTTATTTATCAACCCGCAAGCACCTAACCGACTAATCACTCATTATAAGAATGCCTTTCAAGCCAGTGCGCAACAAGCTACCCCACACGCAATTGTTACTATTGGCGTGTTTTGCGCAGACACTGAAGAGCAAGCACGTAAACAGCAGCATTGTTTTGACATTAACTTCTTTAGATTCGTCACCGGCCAGCGCGCCAATGGCAGCGATTTACTAACACCAGACCAAGCCCAGGACTACCCTAGCTCACCTCAGCTGCAAGCGTTTATTGCACAGCGCGGTGAAAACCGAGCAGTTGGCACGCCAGATCAAGTTAAGCAAAAAATACTGGCAGTGGCACAAGATTAT
>CAZOBR010000054.1:0-530 GCA_964578035.1 uncultured Gammaproteobacteria bacterium | reverse complement strand
GCGGTCACAAATATGTATGACTTTAAAGCCCGCAAGCGTTCGTTTGAGTTACTTAAAGGCGTATTCAATGATTAACAGTAATTTATGAGTCATTAAATTAAGGCGTGACTATTTTATGATTTCGCAGGCCTATTAATTTAGAAATAAAAACTGCTTCACTCAGATGGGCAATACAAAAATTTATATTGCGATTGCTTTATCAGCAATAGTCAGTTCAGCCTCAACCCTGTCTGCACTTAAGCTCAGCGGCTTTTCATACGACTCACCTGCTGTAGAGCCTAGTGAACTGAACTAGATCAAAACTCAGTTCGCGCAGGTTTCAAGCAAGTTTGAACTGGAGTCCAAAGCTCGAAAAGACAAACAGCTGCAAGCAAATAATTTTCAAAACACTAATGCCGAATCGCAAACAAATATTGCCAACCCCTGCTCACCTGTAGCGGTAGTTGCATAAACAGAAATAAATTCAGAGGGTGATGCGGCAGCACGGCTTGAGGCAATACAGGCGTTTAGAGAGCAGCAGCATGCTGATT
>CAZOBR010000053.1:0-15316 GCA_964578035.1 uncultured Gammaproteobacteria bacterium | reverse complement strand
GCAAAATCTATCCCGTGGCAAGCCACGGGGAATTTAACCCTCGCTAGCGATTAAAGTACGACTCAGCTCAGAACAAACGCAGATTAACACTCGTACGATAATCGTTTACGAACCTTGATCAGGCTCCGCATTCTTTTGCGCAGAAGGACGCAGCCGTATGTGTAGATCACGCAATTGAGTACTATCAACATCGCTCGGCGCATCGGTCAATAAGCATGACGCACGCTGCGTTTTGGGAAAAGCTATCACATCGCGAATCGATTCAACTTCAGACATCATCGCAACAATCCGATCAACACCAAACGCCATACCACCGTGTGGTGGAGCACCATAGCGAAGTGCGTCGAGTAAGAAACCGAATTTTTCTTGCGCTTCTTCTTCCTCAATACCTAAGGCTTTGAAAGCTTGTTCTTGCACGTCAGTTTGGTGAATACGAATAGAACCCCCACCTAACTCGGTACCATTTAATACCATGTCATAAGCGCGTGACAACACGCCGCCAGGGTTAGACAGCAACTCATCAACTTGATCCGTTTTAGGCGCAGTGAATGGGTGGTGTAATGAGGTCCAACGTTGGTCATCGCCATCTCGTTCAAACATAGGGAAATCAACGACCCACATTGGTGACCACTTGCTTTCAAGCAATTCTAAATCAATGCCTAACTTAACGCGCAATGCAGCGAGCGAATCATTCACAATTTTAGCTTTATCCGCGCCAAAGAAAATTAAGTCACCATCTTGAGCACCGACGCGCTCAATAACTTGGCTTACAACATCATCGGGTAAATTCTTTAAGATTGGCGACTGCAAGCCTTCTGGGCCGTTAGCTAAATCATTAACCTTAATGTATGCCAAGCCACGTGCACCATAGTTGCCAACATACTCGGTATAAAGATCAATTTGTTTACGGCTTAGTTTTTCAGCGCCTTGTGGTACTCGCAATGCAGCAACACGACCTTCGTCTGAATTAGCAGGGCCAGAAAACACTTTAAAATCAACCTCTTTCATTAAGTCAGTGACGCTGACCAATACAAGAGGAATACGTAAATCAGGTCGATCAATACCATATTGTTCAATCGCATCTGCGTAGCTCATGCGCGGAAACGGTGATGGTAGGTCAACACCTAGCTTGTCTTTAAACAAGCCTTGCATCATGTTTTCCATCATCGCCATGATTTCGTCTTCGTTCATAAATGATGTTTCAACATCAAGCTGTGTGAACTCAGGTTGGCGATCAGCGCGTAAATCTTCGTCACGAAAACAACGCGCAATTTGGTAATAACGCTCAAACCCAGCAACCATTAATAACTGCTTAAACAATTGGGGCGACTGCGGTAAAGCAAAAAACTCACCCGCGTGCACTCGGCTCGGCACTAAATAATCACGCGCACCTTCTGGTGTTGATTTGGTTAAAATAGGTGTTTCAATATCGACAAAGTTTTCCGCTTCGAGAAAATCACGAAAGTATTTAGTCACGCCACTGCGCAAACGAAAAATCTTTTGCATTGAATCACGGCGTAAATCTAAATAACGATATTTCAAACGAACAGGCTCGCTGATATCGTCTTCATCCAGCTGAAACGGAATTGGCTCTGCACGATTTAGTACGCTGATGTCGGTTGCATAAACTTCAACCATACCAGTTGGCAGCTCTGGGTTTGTCGTACCTTCAGGGCGAGCACGCACTTTTGCCGTTACTTGTAAAACATGTTCATTACGAACGGTATCAGCCACTGCAAATGCCTCTACCGCATCTGGGTCAACCACTACTTGTAGCAGACCACTGGCATCGCGCAGGTCAATAAAAATAACCCCGCCGTGATCACGCCGACGCTGCGCCCAGCCTGACACAGTAATGACACTGTCAATTAAACTCTCATTAATTTGACCACAGTTGTGGCTACGTAGTGCTTTCATTTTTCTTTATTTCTCGTTTGGCGGCTTCCGCCTCTTTCAGTTCAGCGGCTAGTTTCTCAGCCTCAACAGGATCGTCTAAGGGGTTTACAACTCCTGCAGACAAAATCATTTTTAAACCAGCCTCTACTGGTACATCTAGGCGTATAACATCGGATGGCGGAACCATAATGTAATAGCCTGAGGTTGGATTTGGGGTAGTCGGCACATAGATATTCAATAAACTATCGCCAGTGACCCGTTCAAAAGTTTTCGGTGTTTCACCGGTCACAAATGCCAGCATCCATAAACCACGCCTTGGGTATTCAACCAACACAACCTCTCGAAACGATTGGCTTGCATCGGAAAATAGACTGGCAGTAATTTGTTTAATTGCGCCGTACACCGAACGCACTAATGGGATACGAGAGAGCAATGACTCCCATGCAGTGACAACGCGACGACCAAAAAAATTAGCGACAAAAAAGCCGGTAATCAAAACTAATAATACGGTCAAAATAACGCCAAGACCTGGCACTTCAAAGCCAAAAAGTGCTTCGGGACGAAATTTCGGTGGTAGCAGCAGTAGGCTTCGATCTATAAAGTTGATCGAAAAAGTCAGCAATAAATAGGTGGACGCTAATGGCACCCACACCAGCAAGCCTGCAACAAAATAACGGCGAAGTCTGGACATAATCGCTATTTAACTCTCGCTAACATTATTAACTAAGTTGCGCTAGCAGAAGACTTTTCAGACCCTGCAGATGATGCTTTTGAAGCTGCGGGTACAGTTGACGGTGTCTCGCTGGCTTTTGACTCAGTCTTTGCTTGTGATTTTGTTTCAGGCTGTGTTTGAGGTTTAGCGCCTGAGTTTTTAAAATCAGTTTCGTACCAGCCTGTGCCTTTTAATTTAAACGCAGCGGCCGTGACTTGTTTGCTTAAGCTTGGCGCATTACAAGCGGGGCAATCCACTAACTTGGGATCACTCATTTTTTGCAGTGCTTCTAACTGATGATCACAGTCTTTGCATTTGTATTGATAAATCGGCATGGTAATGAAGTGTAACTGGGTAAATCGAAAAAAATAACGCGCTGATTATACTCTTAACGGCTAAAAGTCGATACGCCTATGTGATTGAATAGCTACTTATGTTCTGCCTTACGTTCCGTTAATGCAGACCCTGAAAACTCAATTCCAGCCCAACCATCTCGCATAAAATTACGAATATTTTGATGATCTTGGTTTTCTGGGTGTTGCAACACATCAATTCGGTAGTAATCACCAAAGCAAGATAAGGTTTGCGCTTGCGTTAAATCATGCAGTAACGCAAAGGCAAAGATTTTGCACGAACCTTCATTGGTTCCAGCTTGGTTGATCATTTTCGCATCGCCTAAGCCATTACTAAATTCAGTTGCTTGGTAGTCATAATTATTGGCAATAAGCGCCATCACTTGCTCAAACTCAATCGACTCAGGCGCAGAATTAAGCAACTCTAAAAAAGCTTGAATGTCTGACATTTAACTACCTGCAATAGTGAGTTGTTCTAACAAAATTGATCCACAGTGAGTATTACCGCGCGTATCAACATCTGCGCCAACAGCGACGATGTTTTGATACATATCCAATAAGTTTCCAGCGATTGTGATCTCTTCAACGGGGTATTGAATAACGCCATTTTCAACCCAAAAACCAGCCGCACCGCGTGAGTAGTCACCCGTCACCATGTTAATCCCCGAGCCAATTAGCTCAGTCACAAACAAACCGGTACCCAGCTCTTTGAGCAGTTGGTCAAAAGATTGGCCAGTATTCGTAATACGCAAATTACGCACCCCACCTGAATTGGCTGTGCTTTGTAAACCAAGCTTACGAGCGGTATAAGATGCTAAAACATAACTGTTTAACACACCGGACTCGATGATCGCTCGATACTCTGGTGTTGCAACACCTTCGCCATCATGGCGAGCACTACCTGCTGCACCCAAGATGTGTGGGTTTTCAGACAAGGTAATAAATTCTGGCAACATAGACTCACCAACTTTGTCCAACATAAAGCTGGCTTTTTTGTAAATAGCCCCTCCTTTGATTGCGCCGATCAAGTGCGATATCAAACTTTTTGCAACTGAAGGATCAAACAACACTGGCGCTTGAGTGGAGGTAATTTTACGTGCGCCTATGCGTGCTAAAGTACGTTCAGCCGCCATTCGGCCAATGTCTTCTGCTTGCGCCAGTTCTGCTGGATTACGACTTGAATCATACCAGTAATCACGTTGCATATTGTCAGCTTGTGCTCCGATAACCGAACAGGATGCACTATGCTGACTGCCTTGCGAACGACTTAAAAAACCATGCGAGTTTGCATATACCGCACTGCCGCTATATGAGCTTACCGATGCGCCTTCACTGTTAGTAATGCGGGCGTCGGCGCTGATAGCCGCTTGCTCACACGTTAACGCATAATCTAATAATTCAGCCTCAGTTTTATCCCAAGGGTGATATAAATCGAGGTCATCATTGTTCGTCGCCATTAGTTCGCTATCTGCCAAACCTAGGCATTCATCTGCACCAGTGTAAGTAGCAATTGAAACTGCTGCATCCACCATGTTACGAATACCTTGCTCGGTTAAATCTGCACCACTGGCGGAGCCTGTTTTATGATTTTTGTAAACACTAACGACAATTTGCGCGTCGTTATTTTTTTCAATTGTTTCCAGCTCTTGCTGGCGAGCGGTTATGGATAAACCGGTACCATGATGCAGCGAGACCTCGGATTGATCCATGCCTTTTTGCTTGGCGTAGTCTATTGCGAATTCAGCACACTGACTTAAGTTCATGGCTGAGCTCTTTACCTTCTGGTCGTTCATAGCTGAACCATTTACCTTTTGGTCGTTCATAACTGAACTATTTACCTTTTGGTCGTTCATAACTGAACTCCGCCCACCGTCAGTGCGTCCATCTTTAGGGTGGGTTGGCCAACACCAACCGGCACGCTTTGCCCCTCTTTACCACACACACCGACACCTGAATCCAAGGCCATATCATTGCCTACCATGCTGATGGTTTGCATTGCTTCGGGACCATTGCCGATTAGCGTGGCACCTTTAACTGGCTGAGTCACTTTGCCACCTTCAATTAAGTACGCTTCGCTGGATGAAAAGACAAACTTACCTGATGTAATATCAACTTGCCCACCACCAAAGTTAACCGCGTATAAACCGTTTTTGACCGACTTAATAATTTCTTCGGGCTCGTAATCGCCTGCGTGCATATATGTATTAGTCATACGTGGCATCGGTAAATGTGCGAATGATTCGCGGCGCCCATTGCCGGTGACAGACATACCCATCAAACGCGCATTATGTTCGTCTTGCATATAGCCTTTTAGAATGCCGTTTTCGATCAACACGGTATTCTCTGTTTGATTACCTTCGTCGTCCACGCTGAGGGAACCTCGGCGATCTGCTAATGTGCCGTCATCCACCACGGTGCAGAATTCGGAAGCCACCTTCTCGCCTATACGACCTGAAAATGCCGATGTGCCTTTGCGATTAAAGTCCCCTTCTAAGCCATGACCAACCGCCTCGTGCAATAAAATACCCGGCCAACCCGAACCTAATACAACCTCCATCGTGCCAGCCGGCGAATCAATTGCAACTAAACTGACTAATGCTTGGCGAACTGCTTCATCGGCATAATGCTTGATCTTGTCTTGATCAAAATGATCAAAACCAAAGCGGCCACCGCCACCCATTGAACCACGCTCACGCTTACCATCTTGTTCAACAATAACGCTGACATTTAAGCGCACTAGCGGCCGCACATCGGGGATTTGTCGACCATCACTGGTCACAATCAAAATCACTTCATAAACACCAGAAAGACTTGCCATGACTTCTTTAACACGCGGATCGGCAGCACGAGCGGCTTTATCTGCCGCCTCTAAAATAGAAACTTTCTGTGCATCGCCTAAAGCGGCAATTGGGTCGCGCTCAGCGTATAAAGGCTTAACTTTTTGTGGCCGCCAAATACGTGAGTCTTGCGCATTCTGACCTTGTCGACCAATTGCGCTGACCACATCAGCAGCTTGGATAATTGCTTTGCTGTTTAAATCTTCGCTGTAGGCGAAAGCGGTTTTTTCGCCACAAACAGAACGCAAACCAACACCTTTATCAATATTAAAACTACCAGTCTTAACCTGACCCTCATCCAACGACCACGATTCATGTTTTGAGTATTGAAAATACATATCCGCAAAGTCGCAGCCGCTGACATTAGTCAGCTTATTCATCACAAGATTCAAGTCTGATTCAGACAGCGCGGTAGGCTCGAGCAAACTCGCTTGGGCAATGGAATAATGATCTACGCTCATAGTATAGAATTAGCCTATTTTAATAATCTGAAAGATGTTGATATTTGTTGCCTAGATAAATTTCGTACAACGGCAGCGGACTATAACAAATAAATGCGCTAAATAGCGCGGAATACAATCACGATAACAGCCTATTTAATGGCTGCAAAAAGTAGGCTTTCAAGATGTTTATTGATCTATTTGTTCTAGTTCAGAGTCTTCTGTCTGACTATTTTGCTGTTCAGGGACAAGTGGCTCAGTAGTCGGTGCTTGAGCCGCTTCTGGAAGAGCTTCAGCACTGTTGTTTTTAAGGCTGTCTTTTTTAGGTTCAAGGGTTTCTGCTGCGCTAGGAGCTTCCGCTATATCTTCATTAGGAGCTTCAGCTGCATCCTCGTTAGCAGCATCAATCACAGCAGAACCATCTACTTGATTCGAGGCATCAGCCTGCGCTTGTTGATCGGGATCAAAATCAACGAGCTCAAAATCTTCCCATGTTCCAAGCGCGCGGTAACTACGAAAGCGTGCATTGCGTAATTGATTTTTAAAGATGCGCTGCGTTAAATACACAACCGCACCTGCCGCAGGGTTTGCTAGCGCACTGAATAAGGCGAGATTGCCACCGAGTTCAGGTGATACATGCACTTCCATATCCACCATTTCATTAGCAAGGTCCACTTTGCCTTCCATTCGCACAAACACGGCGGGCGAAAGTATCAGTGCATCGTTCATGATTGCTTCACCATCCGCGAAAACACCGGTGTAAATCATACGATCAAATTGTAAGCCACTCGCAAATACATCTCTAAAATCAAAGACTAAACGTCGAGCAATGGCATTAAAGTTAAATAAGCCAATTAGCTTGCCTGAACCCGCGTCTACTTTAACTAGCTCACCTTCGCTGATGTTTAAATCGAAATTTCCGTTTAACCGCGAGTAATCAAATTCGTGCGGCGCGCCAATCCAGTTAACATTACCTTTAAAGTGACCTTCGCCTTTGCGAATAAAGCCATCAAATGCCATATCACCCAGCACTTCACCAGCCTCTTGAATTTGGGTATCAAAATCAAACGATGAAATTGTGCCTGAATCCTTATTATTCAACCATTGGCCTTTCGCTGTGGTACTAATACCGTTATGTGTTAAGTCAAACTTAGTTAAGCTCCAAACATCACCTTCGGGCTGACCCGTTAAATTTAATTCACCAAACGGTCTACCATCGATGCGCAGCTCATCCACCGACAATACAATTGCAGGATAACTTGACGGCAATACTTGCTGATCAACCGGTGACAATGGTGGTGCATTTTTGGATTCTTCGACTAAATTTAAACGCGTTAGATCCAATCGGTAACGACTGACCAAATCTCGAGGTTGTGCCTGCAAAGTACCCTCAACATGCTGACCCTCTATATTGCCAATCCAGTAATTACCGTCTACTGATAAAGCTGAAAGTTCCAGCGGCCCAAAGTCACGATTTAAAAAAAATGGGTTTTCAGCACGTATATTAATAGAACGCATGGCGTCTAAAAAGTCGGTGTTTTGAGCGGGTTTACGAGGTTGATACGCTGCCAGGTCAAGCACTAAGGACAACCATTCATCTAAATTAATGTTGTCGTCATTAACAACAAAGTTAACGCCCTCTTTTAATTCATTGTGTAATTGATTACCGACATTTTTGTTGGCAAGACGAATTTCGCTGCGATCAAATAGATTTAACTCGCCTCCGAGATCTCCTTTACGAGCCCCATTGCTATTAGTAGCATTAGCCGTAAAACCTGCCGTTAAATGCTCACCATATTGCAACGACAAACTGGGTGTTATAGAACCACTGCCTAACACCATCGACAAGGACATGTTGCTTATGTCTGCGGCTTCTTTATTGAGTGGCGCTGGGGTGTCAACCTCAACGCCTTTTAAATCGCTATTGGCGGTTACCTCAATACGCGGCCCATCGATCAATATTGTGCCTTGATAGCTACTATTGCCGTTTAATAACGTTAAGATATGTTCGCCCACCCAAGGCTCTAAAGCTTGCATGTGCACAGGGCCTGAGGCACTTAATTTAAGCTTTGGCGGCTGAGCCTCTTCAACCGTCGTTAACACGGCTTGAGTATTACCATCTAAAAAACGAGCACGAATATTATTTGATGCAGTGCTACGCTCTGTGTAATCCACGTCTGCGTAAATGTCTGAGACCGGAACTCCGCCAGGCAGATTCACTGATGCATTGTTAACTTGGGCTTTACCGGTAACGGTTGTAGTAGACACTTTCAATAATGGCACTATTAATTCAATTTGTGTCGTAATTGTGCCGCCAGTTGGTTCAACGGGTAAAACATCGGGTCGATTCTCTGGTTTAACCAAAGGCCCTTTGAATAAAAAATCTAGAAAAGTGGCTAGTTCTGTGGTGAGTTCACCTCGAACTTCTACTTGACGTTCGCGGCTAAACAACGATGTTAGTTTCACATCCGCAGTAGTAACTTTATCCGGCCCCAGCCACGCTTGTGTTGGCAATATTTGCAGCAAATCATTGTTTAGCTTAAGGACACCATTGCCTTTACTAATTATTGGCCAACCCTGTAAGAATCCATAATCCAATGTGACGCCACTGAAGTCTGTTTGGGCAATTAGTTCTGCTTTACCAACGCGCATGGCATTTGCTGATAACTCACCTTTGTAGCTCGCTTTACCGCCGCTCACCCCCCCCACAACAAACGCCTTGCTCCACCACCTTTTAAATAATTCAGTTGATTTGTGCATTGGTACATAGTCAGCTATTTTTTGCACCTCTAGTACATCAAATTCCGCACTGGCATCGACTAGCAATGGGTTAATTGAAAACGAAGCATCACGACTGGTGATCGTTGACTTTTCCACCACTGCACCATCTTGATAGCTTAAGTCTGCAACTGATTGCACTTTAAACAATTGTCCAAAGCTGTTGATCTTACGCACAGCAGAATCAATTTCGACAGTCGCATTAAGGTTATGAATCCGCGTGTTCTGGTCTTCAAATTCGCCGTTCTTCAACGCGATAGAAACATCACCGTTTTCTTGTATAACCCAAGAAAACTCACCCATCGCACGATCAATCGGAAAATTTGCACCGTACCACCGCGCCCATTCAAATGTGGCATCTTGTGTAGAAAACAAAAAGGTGCCACTTTGCGCTGAAGCATTCAGTTGCCCTTTTAAATTATTGATCGCAGGGGCACGCCCTACCGATTTAAAGCCAATATCCGACGCCGACGCTTTTAACGACCAATCGCTAAACTTGAGTAATGGACCTGAAAAACTAAAGTTAACGTCATGTAAGCGACCAAAGAGTTCTGCATCAAGCAACCACTTAGCCTCATTAGCCAGCCCTGTTAACTGTAAAAAGTCACTGATACGCTGAATATCTAAGGTCTTTAATCGCAATTGACCTTGACCATCACTGACCTCTAAGGACAAATCTTCCGGCTTTAATAATTGTTGACTCTGGTTACCAATCACTTCAAGAGACGCATTCCAGCCTGAGGCTGAAAACGGGTCGCCCTGCGCTTTTGCTTGAAAAGCTAACGCCCCTTTAGGCGTTATGACTTTAGCTTTTAAATCACGATCTTGGTTTTGCTTGTGATAGATAAACGCAATATCTTGATATCGCTGTTCTGAGCCATCAGCGCGCCGCCAAACAATTTGACCATCAACCCATGCGGCACCAATTTGCCCTGTCAACCATGACACGATGCGCTGCGGATTAGTTTTCTTTCTGCCTGTATTGTCTAGCTTGATGCCTGCGACTTGTAAGCCACCACCTTGCAGCGACACTATTTCAAGTTGCGGCTGCTCCAATGCAAACTCTCGAAACTTTGGCCACAACCTTAAGAGCGACTCACCAGTAAGCTCGGCGGATAAAGATTTAACAGCCAGTGCTGGCATTGCAGTCGTATCACCTTCAACACGCAAACCTTTTAATTGAAAGCGCGGTGAAAAACCGTTCCACTCGGTATTAAATTCGGCAATGCTGACTTGGCGCTTAAAGACACGCTCTAAGGTTGATTCAAGAAGTGCTTTATTGCTCTGCGCATAACTAAAATATAAAGCAATTGCCAACCAAAACACCATATAAACGGCAATTAAGACTGCGATGATTCTGGCAATTACCTTTGCACTCTGAACAATCACGCCTTGTGTTTTCAATGGCAGCGATATTGCGAAGAATAGATTAATAAGCGTTGGCATCGTCGTTAATCAAGCCAAGGCTATATCGTATTGATTGTGTTGGTACTGTGGTTCAGCGCGCAGACTAATGTCACACGCTGTTGATTGACTTAAGCGTGAGATCATATCGGCTTGTTGCTCGCTCAGCAGCGCAATAACCGCTGGCGCGGCCATGATTGTAATTGCTGAATTTCGTGACTCACTGTGCGATAGCTTGCGTACTATTTCGTAGCAAACAGTTTGTGCACTTTTGACGCTGCCCGACCCTTGGCATGTTGGGCACGGTTCGCACATGAGTTGCGCGAGACTTGCATTGCTGCGCTGACGAGTTAATTCAACTAAACCTAAGCCTGAAATCTCACTGACGTTTGTAGGCATTCGGTCTTTCGCCAACTGCTTTTTAAACGATTCTAAAAGCGTTGCTTTATCTTTTGTAGTTTGCATATCAATGAAATCGATAATCACGATACCACCAATATTGCGCAGCCGTAATTGCTCAGCAATCGTTTTAGCAGCCTCAAGGTTGGTTTTCAATATCGTTTCAGTAGCGCTTTGTCCACCAACAAATGATGCCGTATTCACATCTATTGTGGTCATCGATTCTGTCTGTTCGATCACGATATTGCCGCCGCATTCAAGTGCCACTTTTGGCAACAATGCCGCTTCAACTTGATCGTCTATAGACATGGAGTCAAACAATGCTGATTCACTAGAATACTGCTCAAGCTTTGTTGTGGCAGCCGGGAAAAACTTACTGCTAAATGTCAGCAGTTGATCAAATTCTTGCTCTGCATCAATGTAAATTTTATCGGCCGTATCCGTCAAGAAGTCACGCAACACTCGCTTAGTTAAAGTGAGCTCGCGGTAAATAAGAGCAATCTGTTTATTGTTTTCAACCGTGTCTTGGATAGTCTTTTGGATATCACTCCATAAACTTTTAAGGTACATCATGTCATTAACAATGTCGTATTCACTGGCTGTTGCTGCGCAAGTACGAATGACCAAGCCGCCTTCAAGATTCACCTTAGCATTCGCTGCAACAACCGTGTTTTTAATCTGTTGACGTTGCTCGATGATCTTATGTGATACACCAACACCTGAGCCATTCGGCAGATATACAAGGTTACGCGCAGGCAAACTTATTTCAGTACTTAAGCGCGGGCCTTTGTCATTAACGGCGCATTTGCTTACTTGCACATAAATACTTTGCCCTTCATGAATTAAATCTTGAATAGATTGAGCAGGCTTGCTGTTGCTTGCGTTATCGACAGCTTGAGTACGTAGAATGTCTTGCAAGTGGAGGAAACCATTTTGCGCTAGGCCTATATCGATAAATGCGGCCTGCATGCCGGGTAATACACGTTTCACCTTGGCTTTATATATATTACCTACGACAGCGCTTTCTACAGAATTTTGCACTCTATTTTCGGATTGCCCAGCACTTTGAGCGCGCTCAAGATGCAACTCTTGCAGCACGCCATTTTCAGTAATAGCAACCCGCGTTTCATACGGTGTTGTATTAATTAAAATTTGCTGTGTTGTCCCCATTAAAATAAAAAAGTGTTTGTAAAAAAGACCGAAGGTCTGGGTATGTTATTTGTTAAATTACAGCCAGTTTTTATTAACAATTTTCAATAAATCATTCACTTCACGCAACGGCAAACCAACCACATTGCTATAACTACCACTAATTCGCTTAACCCAAGCTGAAGCATAACCTTGAATAGCGTAGGCACCGGCTTTATCGGCTGGCTCGCCTGTCTGCCAGTACCGTTGCATTTGTGAACTTTTAATTTCTCCAAACTCAACATGGGTCACACTGGTAATGCATTGCATCTTATCATGAACGCCCGAGTTGCTAAGCAGTATGCAAACACCCGTAATGACTTGATGTTTTTGTTCGCTAAGCAAAGCCCAAATGCGAACCGCGTCGTCATAGTCCTTCGGTTTACCGAAAACCATTTGGTCTTTTACCACAATCGTATCTGCAGCGAGAATGGCATAAGCCGTGCTGTCACCACTTAGTGAGCTTTGCGCCGCCAACGCTTTATCTTGCGCGAGTCGTTTTACAAACGCTAATGGCGCTTCATCTAGCTTTCGAGACTCATCTGTATTAGTAACGTGGACTATAAAGTCTAGGCCCACACTATTAAGTAAATCTCTGCGACGGGGCGAACCAGATGCTAAGACGAGCTGATAATCTTTGCTCACTCAATCGCCTCGGTGATAGGGCAGGTTAGCGTTAATACTCCACGCTCGATACAGCTGTTCGGCCAGCATCACACGCACAACGGGATGCGCAAAGGTCAACGCTGAAAGCGACCATTTTGTTTGAATGCTGTTTAAGTAATCAGGGTCTATGCCTTCTGGGCCACCAATTAAAATTGCCACATCTTGGCTATCATCAATCCATCGTTGTAGCTTACGAGCCAGACCTTCGGTATCAACCTGTTTGCCTTTACGGTCCAGCGCAATAGTCAACGCGCCTTTAGGAACCGCCGCTCTTAACGCCTCGCCTTCATCACGTAAAATACGCGCAGTGTCGGCATTTTTACCGCGCTTTTTTGCGGCAATTTCAACTAATTCTAATTGCGCAACCGCGGGCATACGTTGAGCGTATTCTTGATATGCCTGTATTACCCATTGCGGCATTTTGGTGCCGACTGCCAGTAGCTTAATACGCATTAAACGGGACCATAAAGCGGAAGATTTTTGTTAATCTTCTTGCTCTTCACGGTGCCTGTTGATTAACGCGCGAACGTCTTCATCCCACAGCTTTTCTAGGTCATAGTATTCGCGGACTTCGGGTCGCATTACATGTAATACAACATCGCCGAAATCAACTAGCACCCACTCGCCTACGTCAGCGCCATCTTCATTTAAGGGTTTGACACCTTGTTTGCGAAGCGAGTCTGACGCTTCGCGTGCGAGCGCTTTAACATGCGTGTCAGAAGTACCACTAACAACCACCATGTAGTCAGCAAAATCGGAAATATCATTGATATCAATAACACGGACATCGTTGCCTTTGATGCTCTCAAGAGCGTCAACGACTTGGTCTTTAATTTGTTCTGGATTCATGCTGCGTATTCTATACAGTTGATGCGTTTGAATATAGTCAATTACGCTCGCTAATAGATTTTCTTGCACAAGTTTACTATCAACACCAACCGTGTTTAGCTCTAACCTAAGTTGGCTTGACGAAATATTGAAGTGACTGTGTTCAAACAAGTACATCTTGCCGGCCGATGACTCTGTCAAAGCACTTAACTGATCCACAAAACGGTTTTCGAACTGATCGGGAATTTGCATCTCATAACCTGGGCGATGTAAAACCACACAATTCACTTGGTCGAGTAATTCTTCATATCGATGCCAGCTCGCCAAATTATTAAGACTGTCACCGCCAATGATTAAATACAGTTGTGCGTTTGGATAACGGATGCGAAACTCAGCGATCGTATCAAACGTATAAGACGTTGCTAGACGCGTGATTTCAGTATCATCGGCGATATAGTTCGAGCGATCCGCCAGCGCTTGTTCAAGCATGGCAAAGCGGTGCTCAATAGTCGCCGTGGTTTGTGATTTATGTGGCGGGCGCGCACTCAGCACCCAATGGATTTGCTCAAACTCAAAGGACTCAGATAACAAATCAATAGCATTTAGATGCCCTAGATGAACTGGGTCAAACGTGCCGCCAAAAATACCGATTAATTGCTTCAATTAGCTGATTTGTTTGCCGTTATTCGCGAATATGTCCGTCACCATAAACGACGTACTTTTGAGATGTTAGACCGTGTAAGCCCACTGGACCGCGAGCATGTAATTTATCGGTGCTAATGCCTATTTCAGCACCCAAACCGTATTCAAAACCATCTGCAAAGCGAGTAGATGCATTGATCATGACAGACGATGAATCAACTTCAGCGATAAAGCGTCGGCTGGTTGAATAGTTTTCGGTCACAATGCTTTCTGTATGAGCAGAACTGTGTTGACGTATATGGTCAACCGCTTGCGCATAATCGTCAACCACACGAATTGCTAAAATCGCCGCCAGATATTCTGTGTCCCAGTCTTCAGTTGTGGCTCGGGTAACGTCGATATCGCTAAGAATTGCTTGAGTACGCTCGCAACCTCGTAGCTCAACATGCAAATCAACATAGGCTTTGGCTAGGTTTGGCAGCACCAGTTCAGCAACATCTTGATGCACCAAAAGAGTTTCCATTGCATTGCAAACGCCATAGCGATGGGTCTTGGCATTTAGCGCAATATTGTGCGCCTTAGTTAAATCCGCTTCTTTATCTATATAGACATGACAAATTCCATCAAGATGCTTAATTACTGGCACGCTGGCATCTTGACTGATTCGCTCAATAAGCCCTTTACCGCCACGTGGCACAATCACATCTACATACTCAGGCATGGTGATCATTTTACCAACCGCTTCGCGATCGGTGACTTCAAGTACTTGCACCGCATTTTCTGGTAATCCAGCATCGCTTAAACCCGCAGCAATGCACTTGGCAATCGCTTGGTTCGAATGAATGGCTTCTGAGCCGCCACGTAAAATGGTGGCATTACCAGACTTTAAACAAAGAATTGCCGCATCGACGGTTACATTAGGGCGTGACTCATAAATAATGCCTATCACGCCCAGAGGAACACGCATTTTCCCTACCTGAATACCACTAGGCCGATAACTTAAATCGGTGATTTCACCAACGGGATCCGCTAACGCTGCGACTTGTCTGCACCCTTCAGCCATTGCCAATACGCCACTTTGTGTAATCGCCAAGCGATCCAACAATGCAGGTTCCAGACCATTGGCTTTGCCTGCATCTAAATCTTTTGCATTGGCTGTAATCAATTCAACCG
>CAZOBR010000052.1:0-15808 GCA_964578035.1 uncultured Gammaproteobacteria bacterium | reverse complement strand
AGCTGGTATGGCTAGGCTCAATACATAAGTTATGGTGAAGTGACGAGTTTTTATGTACACATCTAGTGGTGTATTGTCGCTCCCCAAATGTAGATGTAGCCAAACACGTCGATTGGAAAATCGGTTCTTTCACTTTGTCTTAAACATAATTTACAAAATTCTTAAATCTTTCTGGCCTAGTTACGCGCTACACTGGTCACATAATTGAGAGAACAACGTTTCGATTCGTTTTCTGGCTTTACTGAACGGTTTTGGGTTCAGTTGATTTTTACGAGCAGTGTTGCTAATTCAATCGAATTATCATCAAACTAGTGTTGTTGATATTGACGGCTTAAATACCCTCGATCACCAATGTAGAGCAGGCTACGCGCGTGCCTTTTAAACTCTGAGTACGCACGCAACGCGATTAATATCGACAATGTTACGACACTTCGAGTTTTCAGGCCTAAACCATCGCAGCCTCCAGCTGCTGCTCCAAGTATGTTGCATTGCAAACTGCTGCAGCGGTATTTCAAACTCACTGGTTGTCGTTAAAGGGTGATCAACGAACGTTTCTCACATCTTGTAAAATAGGTAATGAAATGAATTGAGTGCGGGCCATAATGTATCGTGTATCGGCTAAACGTATCTATCGGTTTTTCTGATAAGCTACATGAAACAAATCGTTATCGACCTAAGAGTCTAGAGTTCAGCTTCGTTTTGATGGCTGTCAATAGGGAGTGGTCAACATGCGACATCGGTTACGGTAAGCTACTTGAATGGTAAGGTTGTGACTCGTGAAGGCTCTTTTATGGATCAATTGCTGAGTATATAGAAAATTGACGATTAGCTACGTGGAAGGTTTTACTGTCCAAATGTGGCTTTTTTCTTGCTGTGATACTTTTTTCACCACGTCTTTGGGTGTGATTTAGTGCCAAAAGGTTAACAGTCCTACTTGCTTGGCTTAAACTAACCGAGCAAGTGCTTTTTGCGTCGTCAAACTATTTTAGGTTGATTTGGAAAACTTAGACGGTCTATCGGATCAGGCACTGCATTTGCTGAACTGCGTGTTATTAATGATCGCGACTAAATTCATCAGAAATATCCTATAGAGCAATATATTTATAAGAATGTAGCGTATTAACCTTGTCCTAATTTTTCACTGAGATAAACACCCCACGTTATACTCTTGTAGTTATAGCTATAGTCATCAAAATTTCTGGCCGTCATGCGTAAGCTCTCTACTATCACCCTGTTATTTTTGCTCTTTATTTGTGCCGGTATTGCAATCAGTCTGCGTTTCTTTCCTTCTTTGTATGTTGCTGCCTTTAATGGGGTTTCTGACCAACAATTATCATTTGAAAAACTTGATGTCAGTTTTTTTCCACTTACGCTAACCATCGAACAACTTAACTACAATAACGTAAATGGGCAGACTATTGCCTCTGCTAAGCAAGCAAAGTTATTGAGTGAGCCGCTGCGCTGGATGCGAGGTCACAATAACTTTTGGAAGCTTGCAGTAGATAATGCCATTGTGAAGTTACATCATTTTCCTGAGACTAGCGCTAGCGAAAATGATGACGTGGACAATACCGCTAACTCCTTTAACGTTCATCGTATTGTGAGTGGCCTAAATATGGACTTACGTTCTATCACCATAGAATTTGATGAACACAGCACAGTAGGTATTAAGCGCTTTAGTACCAAGTTGAATGACCCAGATTTGTTGGATTTTAATAAGGTAAAACAAGATGTTGATTTCTCAATCGAATATCTTGCTAGGAACAACAGCGCGCCATTGGCCATAGAAGGCCTTCTGCAATCGAGAATGGTTAAGGGGGTATCAACGCTTGCGATTGAGCTGACGAGTTTAGATCTGGATCCGGTATTCAGCGCCAATAAGCCATCAAAAGAATCCAGTGCAACGGCTGTGGAAACGGAAGTAGATTGGCGTTGGTTAGCTATGCTCGACCCGCTAAAACTAGACTTGAAGGTTGGAAAGTTGGTTTGGGCAAAATCCTCTGCCAACGACATCGAATTAATCATTGGCTTAGATGATGACATTGATTTTAGTGCTCAGTCTCAGCTTACTTGGTTTGTCTCTGACGAAGTGAGCCTTACTGACACGCTCTCTCTCAATGGTGTATGGAATGCTATCTCAGCGACATCGATGGGGGCGGATTTACGTGGCAATCTTGAGTTAACTACCTCGGTGTTATCAGCTGAAGTAAAGGGTGATGTTAATGTTAACGGCAATAGCGGAAACCAATTGTCTATTCATGTTGTCAGCAGAGGCATGCCAGTGACCACACCTTTAGACTCGGACAGCTTATCACTTGTTGATCAATATTTTCCGATTGATATGTCGCTCGAGCTAGAACAATTAGACCAGCTTACAAGGTTGGGTATAGTTAGCGCTAAATTCGGCGAATCGGATATAAAAGGTTCATTGGAGATTAACCAGCAATCGGCGGGCTCGTTGAGTATTAATTCGATTTTGAATAGCGAAAAAATTGTTTATCAAGCTCTCGAAGACAATATTAGTGAGGAGTTGATTGATGTTGATGTCCCTGAGCATAAACCACTTCCCACGGTGATTGAAGGCGATGGTGAAACAGTGATTACAGAGACATCGTCAAGTGCGCGTTTATTTTCGGATGAGGCTATAGACTGGGCATGGATTGACGGCCTTGTCGCCAACATTAATTGGCGAGTCGAAACGCTTGTTTTTGACAATATTGAAGTTACTGACGTGAATTTACCAATCAAATTGCATGATGGAACGCTCGACCTTAAGCTTGATGCCCAAAGCATAGCAAGCGGCACATTGAAGCTTGATAGTCTGCTTAAAAAAAATGATCAAGAAGCTGAGATGAGCCTTAATTTAGTGGCGTCGGGTATTGTCTTGGAACAGTTGAAATTATTGCCACCTGAAGAATTACAAAAGGGCCTCACCGACTTGCGGTTGAATTTGACATCAAAAGGAAACACAAACCAAGAACTTGCCTCGTCGTTGAATGGAACAGCTAAAGTGGAGGTTGGCTCAGGAGTTTTGGGAAGCAATTCGTTTGAACTGATTGGCTCTGACTTAATTTTGGGTATGTTGAATAAGCTCAATCCGTTTGCAAAATCAGATAAAACAACAGAGTTACAGTGCGCAGTTGTGAACCTTAATATCGTAAATGGCAAGATTGATATTGATAAGTCGCTTGCAATCAAAACGTCGAAATTAGAGATTGTGGCGGATGGCTATATGGACTTGGCGACTGAAAAAATAAAACTTAACATTACTCCTAAAGCTCGCAGTGGTGTTGGCGTAGATGCGTCGAGCTTGGTCAAATTTGTCGCACTGGGCGGCACTCTGAAGGAGCCCAAACCCGTAATCACAGCCTCAGGAGCAATAAAGTCGGCGGCTATTGTCGGTGCGGCAGTTTCAACGGGTGGATTATCTTTATTAGCCGCCAACGCCGCTGAGAAAACTCTGCTTAATATTGATGTGTGTGAACGCGCGGTAAACGCGTTTGGTCAAGCTGGTCATTAGATCGGCGTTAAAGCTTTAAAACTCTTGGTCTCAAGTTGCAGCTGAAGCAAAACAAGTGAAATAAGTCGTGCAAGAGTAAAATTTGAACTCAAACCTAAGCGTTACCGTGGTTACAGTGATGATCTCGCCGGTTCGATCAACTTTACACTACCAATTGCTAAACCAGTAATTTATGTCGGCCTGTATCGTGATGTGCCCCCGGTGTCGGTTGAAATCAGCAGCCCATTGACATCCAATAAACCCTTCAAAGCCTCATGGGTTGGGCCAGGTAAACCCAATGACCAAATTGTTATTGTGCCATCGGGCGCTGAGTATTGGCAGATGTTTGAAAGCGCAAAAGTAACGCAAGGAAACCCCCGTTATGCTGACAGCGCCAGACAATCAAGCCAATTACGGTTTGCTTTATTTGAGCGTCTCGTATGGTTCTATTAAAGTCGAAGCACGAACACCGTTCACCATAAAAAAATAGAAAAAAATATTACATACAAACAATCGAAATTTAAGCTCAAACTTGAGCTTTCCAACACCAATACGATATCAACGGCTAATTAATAAGGCAGTTTTCTTAACTGTTGTTTCTCAGAAATAAAAACAAGAATAACGCCTCTTAACATCCTCACCAAAACCCAGTTAAAATTGTTTGCTGTTCGCAGAACAAAGCAAAACAAACATATAGGAAACGTATTTGATGGGCGAAAACAACTCAAACGTGTACTATAAAACAACCTAAAAAAACAGGCTAACTATTTGCCTTTATTCCCTGAGTAATAGCCGGTAAAGTTTTGATATTTCACAACCATAAATGCATTTATTTTCACATAGGAAAAACGGCTGGCACCGCTGTAGAGCGATGGTTAGGTGAAGGTGTTAAAAGAGACCCAAATTTCGCAGATTTTGAGTGTTTGTTTGGCTATCACCGCGACATGAACCTTTACTTACAACATGCAAATATTGCTTTGGCAAAAAAATTCATTCATGCCGATGAGTTCAACCACTACTATAAATTTTCTGTGGTACGTAACCCATTTGAGCGTTTGCTGTCGGTATACCACTATTTGTATGACCATCATAAAGAGCAGTTTGGTGGCTTTGAAAATTATATTTTAGACTTACCCAACAGGCTTAAGAATATTGAAATGAGGACAGCCTCGCACCACGCCTTGCAAACCTCATACACTCACTTAGATGGTGTTCAAATATGTGACCACATAGCCTATTTTGAGCACTTACCCGAATCGTTACAAGCTGTGGCCAAGCAGCTTGGGATTTCATTAAATATGCAAAAACACAATACGCATCGCTTTTATAAGTGGGGCGAAAAAACGGTGTCAGATTATTACAGCCCGCAGATGCGCGACTTAGTTATTGAACACTTAGCTGATGAGTTTGAGTGCTATGGTTACTCTACAAATATAGAAATAAGAGGGCCACTAATAACGCATTTATAAATTGAATTTGAGACTTGAGTTAAAGGGCTGGTTTTAAGGTTTGAGCTTAAACAAAGAGATAAAACAAGTTACTCAGGCGTTTGTTCAGCGGCCCACTTTCCTTTTGGACATGCATAACCACCTAGCCAAGTTTTGATACCCATAAAGCAACCACAATCTTGGCATTGTGTGGTGGCTTTTACGAATAGATCGCATTCTTGGCAGATTCCATATCGAGTATCTTTTATCTCGGCAGGAACACGCCAAAATTTTTCAGACTGCAACTGCCAGCGAGTGTGGCCAACTTGCAACCACTCTGTAAATCGCCACTTAGACGTGTCTTGCTGGGCTTTAAATTCTTTTATATCGTGGCCTTTCATAACTGTTGCTCATAAAAACACCACAACCAACAACTCACAACATCTAAATAGTTGCCCCGCCAAAGAACGGGACAATTATTGTATTGATATTACCTTCTGATTCCACAGCTCCCGCCCTCGGATAAACTGAATGCCATCATCTCAGTAATCGTATGAGGGCCTGAGCTACCACAGTTTTCATCAATTGTCGGGGTTGGCGCGCTAGTAGTCGCAACGATAGCAGCAGCTGGCGCTGAAGTTGTTGTTGCAGACGGTGTGGTTGTCTGTCGGCCTACGCAATTACTGATAACAATATCTAATTTTAAAATACCCGTTGACCCATCTGTAGAGTCTGGCGAGATAGTTAGCTGAGCACTATCAACATCACAAGTATCTTGAAAGAAGCTTGGACTAAAAAACTCAATTGAGAAGTTGCCTGTACCAACAAAATTGGTCAAGTCCACAACAACTTCAGTACCGTCCCAATCTGTGACAGTCGTATTTACCTCATCACCATCAATCTGATCTACAAATACTTGAATATCTAAATTTGCTGTGTTTCCATCGCCCACTGGGCCATCGGCGCAAAGGTTGATAAAACTAGAAAAAGTATAACCTGTACAATTTGACATAATATTTCCCAAATATTTCGTGAAACACGTATGGTTTCACGATTAGTTAATGTTTGATTTGTCTTCTCAATTGAGAGCAAGACATAATTGTTGTCTTATCTAACGACAGCTCTTTTGCGAGAACGTTGCTAACTTGATGTGAACGTTATAGAGCCACCGAACGTACCTGGGGCGCCTGTTACAATCTGCATTGTCACTGGTGGCAGCGTTGTTGTAACGGATGTTTGTGCATGTGCTGGTGTAACCACCGCCGTGAGAACTGGCGTTTTCCAGGCGACAACACCCACAGCGCCAGCCGCAAGCGCTTTACGCCGAGAAGAAACTCTCGAATCTTTTTTGTCTGACATTTTTGCCCCTACCAAATTAGTTGTTTTACAAATGGTTTATAATTAACATTACATAACTATTAGGCAAAATTACCATAAGTTTAGGTTTGCTTCAATGAATTCATGTCGCTTGATCTTCATCTCATAGTAATAATCTGTATTATGACGCAATATTTGCAGATTCTACCTATCATCGTGCTTCTCACTTTGCCCTAATACAACGCTTTTTTACCTGACAAGTGGATTTGCTTATATGATATAGCACAACGAGTAACTCCGTCATTTCATTAAACCTCTTGTCCCAATTGTGAGCCATAAACCAAGCCTTCATTTCTGCATGCCCTGCCATCAAAGTAATGGCGGGTTTAAGAGTGGCGTTACACTCTGCAAACGATTAGCAAAATTAACTGACCTTACGGTTTGGTCAGTTTGGGGTGAAATGTATTACGGTCACAGAGAAATACTTGAGGCTACAGGTGCAAAAGTTTGCGATGCTAAGCCTGTGGCAAGTATTTCAGAAGGCGATCATGTTTTTTTCTACATGAACGATTATCCTGCCGTATTTGGTAATTTCAGACAGCAATGGCAAGCTGAGCTAAGTAAAGCCGCCAGCATTCAACTAGCTTTTAATCGAGTTCTTGGCGGCATTCCTGCAGAAAATTGGTTGGCTGAAAAGGCCACTGCAATATTTTTTCTAGATGGCAAAATGCAGAACGACTGGTCAGCCATAGTGAAGCGCAATGAACTTTGCCAAATCCCCATGCACGTGCTGGCACCGCCGGTAGAATTAGACGCCTTCACCGCAATTTCTAAATTAGAGACGCCAGGAAAATTAATCTTCTCGCGCCTTGCCGGCGACGGCGATGTATGTGCCAAGAGTATTGAAATTTATCAAACCTTAGCAAGTAAGCTGCCCAACGCTGAATTTTGGTTTATGCCAACGCCACAAGAACTGCTTAGCGAGTTTTCTGATAACCCGCAATTTCGCTTTTTAGCACCCAATCAAATTCCTGTGACTGAGTTTTTCGCAAATACTGATATCTTTATGCTGACCTATAAAGACAGCGTGCCAATTCCGGGTACGCGCTGTTTAGTGGAGGCCATGGCCGCGGGGTGCGCACCTCTGGTAGTGAACCGCGAAGGCCCGAAAGAACGTGTTATTCACAATGAGAGTGGCTTTTGTGCCGATAGTAATCAAGACTTTATTGACTATGCGCTTATGCTTGCTAACGACAAAAGTTTGAGACTTAAGTTCTCAAACACGGCCAAAGAGCGAGCAGATTCGTTTAAGATAGTGCATTGGATTGACAAAATAATTCACGGTTTTACTAATAGTGGCTTTGCTAATAACACTAGTGACTAGTGTGTAGCTGGCGAAACGTCTCAACACAGTAACCGCTTTTCGTTAACAATAAAAAGAACCAAAGCTAGAATTAAAACTAAGCGAACGTAACGCCATGCCGAGAGTCAGTATTGGAATGCCCGTGTATAACGGTGAAAACTATTTACGCCAAGCAGTTGAGTCATTGCTTGCGCAAACATTCGAGGACTTTGAATTAATTATTTCAGACAATGCCTCGAATGATGCAACCGAGTCTATTTGCAAAGAGTTCGCACAAAAAGATAAGCGCATCCGCTATTATCGTGCCAATAAAAACCACGGTGCCAGTTGGAACCATGAGTTTGTAATCCGCAAAGCTACTGCGCCATATTTTAAACTAGCCGCACACGATGATGTTTGTTTGCCAACGCACCTAGAAGTCTGTGTGAAGGCTCTTGATGAAAACCCTAACTCACCACTTGCGTACTCAAGAACTACGATGCTGTTTGAAAGTAACGCTGCACGCCAACAGATTTATCACGATCCAGCTGAATTACAATCGGCCAATCCAGCGATTCGATTCGGCGATCTAATCGATGAAGCGCCGCCTGCCTTTCCAATTTTTGGGGTTGTTCGGCTGGACAAACTTCTCTCAATCCCATTGTTTGAAGCGTATAAAGCAAGTGACCGAGTCGTGTTAACGAGGCTCGCCTTAATGGGCCCATTCACACTCATCACCAAACCGTTGTTCGTTTATCGCTGGCACGACTCAAACGCATCTAACCTAATGGTCAAAAACGAGGGGTTTTATAACTGGTGGAATCCAAGTAAAGGTCAAACACGAGTTTACCCGCAGTGTCGCTTAGCGTATGAGTTTCTACGCTCTGCTTTTTTAGTTAAATTACCCTGGCCTGAGCGCAAAGCCGTAATGCGTGAAGCGCTTAACTGGTGTTCCCTAAATCGCAAAACTATGCTGCAAGAGGTAAGCCAACTTTGGGGGAAACAATTACCCGACAATGTACCGTTGAACGTATTAGAGCTCAACGATAAACGCCGTGCGCGAGCGCAATACAAAACAAAACACTACGGTTAAGCTTTGCTTAGCTGATGCCTATTATCTGACAATGATGCACAATCAAACGCCATTGATCTGCCGCGCTTGCGGAACCTCCATGGTAAACACAATTGTAGACTATGGTGAAACACCAATTGCAGATGTATTGCTTGAATCGGTTGATCAGAGAGCCGCTGTCGCACCGCTATCATTAGCCTTTTGCAAACCTTGTAAGTTGCTACAACTGGGTGCCAGCGTCACACCGGAATCAGTCTATAATCAAGCTTACCCATATTTTTCATCCGCAATCACTTCTCTAGTGAGCCGAATGAAAGACTTGGCCGATGAACTTTGCGCCGCATATCACTTAGATCAACATTCAAAGATAATGGAAATCGCCAGCAACGATGGCTATTTGCTTCAACATTTTAAGACTAAAGGAATAACCCCCTTAGGTATTGAACCTGCTGAACGCCAAGCTGATGTGGCACAGCAATACGGCATAGAAACACTGACTGAATTTTTTGACCAACAACTCGCAAAAAAAATTATTGATGAGCGTGGCTTATTTGATTTAATCATTGCAAATAATGTTATCGCACATATACCTGATATCAACGGCACACTAAATTCAATAGCCAGCCTTCTAAATACCAACGGCATGGCAGTTTTTGAATTTCATGACGCTGGAGCTATGATAAATCTTACGCAGTTCGATACGATCTATCACCAGCATATTTTTTACTTTACGTTTTCGTCTTTCGAGCCATTACTTAATGCGGCTGGTTTATCTGCGCATAAAGTAGAGTCAATTAGTGCCTACGGGGGTGCATTGAGGGTTCACGCTTGCCTATCAACCTCAGATCATTGCTTAAGCGTTGATAAAAGTGTTGAACAACAACGGTTGAAGGAAACCACTGAAAAGCTTGGTGAGCATTCTACCTATACAAATTTCGCTCAACGTGTTGAGGAAAATAAAGCCAAGTTGTCACAATACATAACATGGTTAAAAAGCCATGGGAAACGAATTGTAGCTTACGGCGCTGCGGCTAAAGCATGCACACTGGCAACGGTATGCAACTTAGATGAACAGCATATTGACTACTTTGTTGACCAAAACCCTATTAAGCATGGTCTATTTATGCCAGGAAATACGTTGCCTATTTTCCCGGTTAATAAGCTAATCGAAGACCGGCCTGATTACCTGCTAATTCTGGCTTGGAACTACGCCGATGAAGTTATGCAGGCGTTAAATTGGTATTGTGAACAGGGTGGCCGGTTCATCATTCCAATCCCTGAAGTGAGAGTTCTGCCCAATGACTAGTCCAAACTGCCCTGTCTGTGGCTCTAAAAAGGGTCGTGTTATATACACGGCACTCCATGTTCCGACCCATAGTGTTCGACTCATTAATGATGCAGAAAGCGCCTTAACCGTTGATAAAGGCAACATTAGATTGTGCGCATGCGAGGCTTGTGGCTTTGTATGGAATCTCGATTTTCAGCCAGAACTAATGCACTATGATCAAGACTATGAAGAGACCCAAGGGTTCTCAGATACCTTTAACCTTTTTCAGAAGGAAATGGCCAGTCAGCTGGTTGATCGTTTCGAGTTGAAAGGTAAATCGGTACTGGAAATTGGCTGCGGCAAGGGGGAGCTTCTCACCCAACTACTCGAGCTTGGCATTAGTCAAGGCTTTGGGTATGACCCGTCGTTTAAAGCTGATCGTTTAGTTCATGATTCTCGGCTTTCATTTGTAACAGACTTCTTTCCACCTAAAACTACACAGCCGGTACCTAAACCGGATGTTTACTGGTGCAAAATGACCCTCGAGCATATCCCTCTACCTGGAGATTTCATCCAACAGTTAGCGAGCCATATTAGTGATGGTCAGGTTGGTAATAAGCAAGCGCTACTTATTTTTCAAGTTCCGGCACTCGAACGTATTTTAGAAGAAGTTGCTTACTGGGATATTTACTACGAGCATTGCAACTATTTCTCTCGTAACTCCTTATACACCTTATTTGCAAAAAGGGGCTTTGAGGTCTTGGAAATCAGTTCACAGTTTAATGACCAATACCACACGATCGTTGTCAAACCTAATTCAGCCACACCCAATGATAGCACTAGCGCAAGCCTAGAATTAATCACTCAAATAAATAGATTTGAAACAGAGGTTAAAGCAACACTGAGTCGATGGGAAACCACACTTAGCCAAGCGGCGTTGGCCAGATCGTCAAACAACTCTATCAACACTGGCGACAGTGAAAATGGTGGGTTGTTAATTTGGGGAGCCGCGTCCAAAGCAGTAGGCTTACTTAACGCATTGCCAACACTGCGTGATGGCATTCGCTTAGTTGACATCAACCCTTATAAACACGGTACTTACCTGCCTTCTACGAACCTTAAAATTGAAGCGCCTGACACTATCAAAAAACATCACTTTGAATGTATTTTAGTGGCTAACCCTGTCTATCGAGAAGAAGTAGAAGCAATGCTTAAGTCGTTAAACGTCAGCGGCAAGCTAATTTGCCTCGGTAGTGAATGCCCCTAATTTGAACTTCAAAACACAGCGAACATCACTCGAAGTTTGGCGATACTCCATGCTAGCGATAACGTAAATCTTTGCTCATAACACCTGAGTCGATTTGCTCACGCAGGTGCGCAAGACGATTATATTCACTGCCTTCAAACGCCACTTCGCATACATTACGTTCAACAAAGCTGTTATAAAGCTCTAACACTCCTTGCTCAACTGTCCACTGCGGCTTAAATGTCGGTAGACATTTAAGAATTTTATCGCAATTTACTTGGTAATCACGAGAGTCCTTGGCGGCGCCGCTCGCAATTCGCAACGAACAATTGGGTATCATTTCTTTGATCATTTCAG
The DNA here is from genome assembly GCA_964578035.1 of uncultured Gammaproteobacteria bacterium. Taxonomy (GTDB): domain Bacteria; phylum Pseudomonadota; class Gammaproteobacteria; order Arenicellales; family Arenicellaceae; genus Arenicella. Next base: position 4,281 of record CAZOBR010000052.1, on the reverse strand, counting down.
CAACTTGATAGATCTGATAATTTTCACTTGTTCGCCCAACATTAAATGACTCTCCTGAAACAGCTTTCGCGGGTGCCTCAAGCGCAGCAACATAGGCGCGCGCTACGTCGCTTACATGTACCAGAGGTCGCCAAGCTTTGCCATTGCTTTTTAAATAGACTTCGCCACGAGCAACAGCGTATGCCACTAAGTTATTGACTACTAAATCAAAACGAATTCGCGGCGCAACACCGTAGACAGTGCCTGCCCGTAAATTACAAGGCGAAAAATATTCAGTCTGCAATTCACAAATAGTGGTCTCGGCAGCGCACTTAGATTGGCCATATGGCGTTTGGGGATTAAATGGCGCTGACTCGTCTAGAAGGCTGCCATCTGAGGCACCATAGTTACTACAAGATGACGCAAAAACAAACCGTTTCACCCCAGCCGCGCGAGCATTGATTGCCAACTGTTCTGATGCAATTTGGTTAATTGCCAAGGTTAACGCAGGGTCAAAATTACCTAAGGGGTCGTTCGACAAACCGGCAAGATGAATAACCACATCAAAATCAACAAGGTCATCAGCATGTAGGTCTCGTACATCCTTGTTTAGGTTATCGAGCTCTTCGCCCTCTTCTAAATATAAGCAATTAGCAAAAAAATTACGATCACAACCAACTACCTGATAACCTTTTTCAACCAGCATGGGAACCAAAAGCCCGCCAATATAGCCTTTATGCCCAGTAACAAGAACTCGCATACGATTAACCCTTATCTTTATGATTAACCATTGGCCAGAATGCTTGATCAGTTTTGGCTAACTCATTAAGTTCAGAGTGTTCGTGCACGGTATCCATACAAGCCCAATTACCATGATGTCGATACGCGCCCAACCTACCTTGGTCACTCAAAGTTGATAACACTTCGTATTCCCAAGAACTGCTGTCGCCACTAATATAAGTTAAAATCGACGCATCTATAATAAAGTATCCGCCGTTTATCCAACGATCAGCATGTGGTTGTTTCTCTGCAAAATTTGTCACTGAATTTCCATCAAGCTGCAAATCACCAAAACGTGCCGGCGGGTGTACGGCGGCTAAGGTCACCAGATTATTACTCGCTATGTGTTGTGCCAACATTGCCGAAATATCTAAATCAGACAGCCCATCGGACCAACATAACAGAATAGGTTCACCATTAGAACGTTGATCAAAGACCGATTTTTTCAACCGCTTTAAACGCCCACCCGTTTCTACTTCTAAGCCAGTATCCACGACCTTTACGGGCAGAGGGGTATTTGTAGCTTGCTCGAAATGCACCTGATAGTCGTTACACCGATAGCCTGCAGCAATCGTAACGGAGTCCACATGGTGTTCAGCCAAATGACAAATAATATGATCGACTAGTGAGCTGTCGCCTATTGGTAATAAGCCTTTAGGGCATGCATACGTGAGTTCGCGTAAGCGCAAGCCTTTTCCACCAGCTAGGATGATCGCGTGCATAATGTGTCTATTGAAATGGGGTATTGGAGTGTTTGAACCAAGAGCGTATCATATCAGCTCAACAGCATCATTCCGAGCAAACCACGAATGAGGTCAGAGCAACCCCAACCCCCTGAGCATTTTCTGGAGACCATAATCGATGAAACATAGAAAATCGCTCTGCATGGGTCTTTATATAAGCCAAAATAATTCGGGGCTAGCTAATACCTTACTCTCTTGTCGCGAGCACATTGACCACTGGATGGTAATTGACGCTAGTGATTCTATGCAGGCTATTGTGATGACAACTCTCGGCAATATTCCTGGCACATACGTAAGCGCAAAAGGTGTTAGCTGCGCTGAGGCCTATAATGACTTTCAAATCGAAGGCTTAAACAATGCTGACAGTGTTTTATTACTGCAAGATGGCGACATTATTTTTGATCTCAATCTTGTAACAATCGATAACAGATGTGACATTGCTTGGTTAAATATTGAATACCCTGAGTACACAACACGAGAAGCACGCCTTGTATTTAAGGCATCGTTTGAATGGGTTGGTGGCGATCAAGCGATACCTGATATACCCTCAGAGTTCTACGAAACAGCCGCAACGCAAGGGTCGCTTGTTAAACAATCCAAACCTCTTCAGGCAAACCATTTAATTGACCAAAATAAACGTTTACAGGAGTCGTTCTCCAGCCAACTGCAGCCTGCCACACACGCCGCATTGGCTTTGGCTAAAGCAAAGAACCTTATTGCCTTAGGTAATATCGATGATGCATATCAACTATTTAAAGAGCTCGCGTTACAAAATGATAATTTGGATGCGCAATGGCAAGGGCTATACCTAAAAGCAAATATTGAGTTGTCAGCCTTTAATCAACAAGAAGTGGCGATCGCAAGCTTTAAAGCATGCCTTAGCTTAGACAACGATCGCGGTGAACCATATGCAAGGTTAAAGGAAATTTATACTGAACTAGGTCAAAACGAGGACGCCACAGGTCAGAAAACAAAACTCGCGGCACTCTCATTGCCTGAGAAAGCCTTATTTTTTGAACATAAAATATACACACAGAAAAAGAAGCCCGCTATTAAGTTAGATGCAGTTGAAACCTTTAAGAAAAGCAAAGATCTATTACAAGCCTTTACTAGTCAAGCAACTGATGACGAACCTTCGGTTCCGCTAACAATCGGCATGGCTACGTATGATGATTACGATGGCGTTTATTTTACTATCATGTCGCTGGTTTTGTACCACTGCGATGTGGTCGACCAAATCGAAATTTTAGTAGTCGACAACAATCCACACTCCGCGCATGGTAAGGCCGTTGAGTCGCTGTGTAAGCGTGTTCCTCAAGCAAGATACATCGCCGCAGGTGAATACAAAGGCACTGCCGTTCGTGAGCTTGTATTCAATTTAGCTCGCGGAAAATTTGTTGCTTGCATGGATTGCCATGTGTTTTTGCATCAAGACAGTGTGGCGCGGTTATTGCACTTTTTTGAAGAAAACCCAGACTCTAACGACCTTTTTCACGGCCCACTGTTTTACGATGGCATGGCCACACTTAGCACTCATATGACCCCAAAATGGAACGATGGTTTTTTTGGTGTATGGGGAACTGACCCACGTGGTAAAAGCTTGGATGCGGCGCCATTTGAGATTCCAATGCAAGGCCTTGGCATGTTTGCATGTCGGCGTGACGCATGGCCAGGATTCAACAAACGGTTCAGAGGGTTTGGCGGAGAAGAAGGCTATATACATGAAAAATTTCGTCAACGCGGAGACAAAGTCTTTTGTCTACCTTTTTTGCGATGGACACATCGCTTTGACCGGCCAGCTGGAACGCGGTACAGAAACATCTGGGAAGATCGAATTCGTAACTACTTACTTGGAGCAGAAGAGTTGGCACTAGACCCTACACCCGCCATCGAGCACTTTAGTGAACATCTCAACAAAGAGCGTGTTGCTCTCGTTCGGGCTGAGCTCGCGCTTGAAAAAAACAGTGTGTTTTACGCTTTTGACTCTGTATTTCATTTATCTAGGCAGCCAAACAATCATGAAAACTTAAACAAGTATGGCTTGACAAAAACTTGCCAACGAACCGACCTAAACACAGATGATGTAGAAGCTGAACTGGCAAAAATTTTAATACTCGCTCATAAACAACGATTACCCGAAATTGTCATTCTGTCTGACGAAGGTTTAGGCAACCCGAAGTTAGAAAAATATGTTTCACAAATCAACGAACGATTGGTCAATAATAAGCTACTAATATTAAAATCAGAACGCATCGATTCGCAAGCATCAGCGATACCTCAGATGTTAGTTTGCAGGGCAGATATGTATGAGCATTTAAGCGGTACCTTGCTCTCGACATCGTTAGATGAATTAGTGCACAACGAAACTACTACTCAAACACTCAAGTACTATTCCTTTGACACGGTTAACTGAGCTCAATCAAGTAATAGATTACTTATTCGACGCTGCCTATGTCTCATTTTGCGAGACACCCAAAGCGCTAAAACCAGCATACTTTTGAAAGTTAATAAAAAAGTCCCTTTCCTGGTAGGAGCTAGCTTTTTATTAATGATGTTGCAAGATATTAGATACCTTAGCGTTTCAGTTTTTTTCTGCGCTCACCAACAATTTATAATTTTTATACTCCACCCTCTTTTTGGCTTGATTATCAAACAGATACTTTCCGTTAATAGAGGTTAAAAGCTCATCCAGTTCGGTCTTATCTTCCACCGAGTTATAGTAATCAACAGTACGTTGGTGCATCCAGCATGAAAATGCAACGTGCTGGCGTTTGCCCGT
>CAZOBR010000051.1:0-16374 GCA_964578035.1 uncultured Gammaproteobacteria bacterium | reverse complement strand
AGGCCAAGCCTTGCGCACCTGTGCGGCGGCTGACCGAACAGGTCATGCGATTTTGCACACCTTGTACCAACAAGCGTTAAAGCACAGTGCGCAATTCTTTATTGAGTTTTTTGCGCTCGATCTAATTATGGAAGACGGTGAATGCCGTGGTGTGATAGCAATTGATATGGCCACAGGTGTTATTCATCGTTATCGCGCTAAAAAAGTCGTGTTAGCAACGGGTGGTTATGGACGGGCTTATTTTTCATGTACGTCGGCCCACACCTGTACAGGTGACGGTAATGCGATGGCATTGCGCGCAGGCCTACCATTACAAGATATGGAATTCGTACAATTTCACCCAACCGGTATTTATGGTGCAGGCTGTTTAATTACTGAAGGCGCGCGCGGTGAAGGTGGTTATTTAACTAATTCAGACGGCGAACGCTTTATGGAACGTTACGCACCCAATGCGAAAGATTTAGCCTCGCGTGATGTGGTGAGTCGTTCGATGACTATCGAAATTAATGAAGGCCGTGGTGTCGGCGGTGACTCTGATCATATTCACTTACATCTTGAACATTTAGGCCCTGAGTTGTTGGAAGAACGTTTACCAGGTATTTCTGAGTCAGCGAAAATTTTTGCTGGCGTTGATGTGACCAAAGAACCAATTCCTGTATTGCCAACGGTGCATTACAACATGGGTGGTATTCCAACTAACTACCATGGTGAAGTGCTTACGCTAAAAGACGGTGACCCTGATAGCGTTGTGCCTGGTTTAATGGCCATTGGTGAAGCGGCCTGTGTATCTGTACACGGCGCGAACCGTTTAGGTTCTAACTCTCTGCTCGATTTAATTGTGTTTGGCCGCGCTGCAGCACTGCGAGCTAAAGAAACGGTTAATCCAAGCGAACCAATTCCAAATATTCCAAAGAATGCTGGCGAAGCAACACTCGATCGTGTTGATAAGCTGCGTCATGCAAATGGCTCACGCACAACGTCCGAAGTTCGTTTGGAAATGCAGCGCACTATGCAAGCGCATTGCGCTGTATTCCGTACTGGTGAAGTGATGGATGAAGGCGTCAAAAAGATGGCCGCCACGGCTGATACTTTTACGGATATTAAAACAGTGGATCGCGGCTTGATTTGGAATACCGATTTAATCGAAACACTCGAGCTTGAGAATTTACTCGATCAAGCTGTGGTGACGATGAACTCTGCTGCTAATCGCGATGAAAGCCGCGGGGCACATGCGCGTGATGATATGCCAGATCGTGATGATGAAAACTGGATGAAGCACACACTGACTTGGTGTGATGACCAGCATAAAACCACGATTGATTATCGCCCAGTGCATAGCTACACCATGACTGACGACGTTGAGTATATAAAACCAAAACCACGCGTTTATTAAGCGAGGAAAAAAATAATGGCTGAATTTTCATTACCAAAAAACTCCAGACTGACTAAGGGGAAACATTTCCCAGCACCAGAAGGCGCTAGTAATATTCGATCTTTTAAGATCTACCGGTGGTCACCTGATGATGACCAAAATCCGCACACCGATACTTACGATATCGATATGGATAACTGCGGGCCAATGGTGCTAGATGCATTGATTAAAATCAAAAACGAAATCGATCCGACGTTAACGTTTCGTCGCTCGTGTCGCGAAGGTATTTGCGGATCATGTGCAATGAACATTGATGGCACTAACACTCTGGCATGTACTAAAGCTATTGATGAGTGCAGCAACGACGTTAAAGTCTATCCATTGCCACACATGTCTGTGATTAAAGATTTAGTGCCTGATATGACGCATTTCTATGCGCAATACGCGTCAGTAGAGCCGTGGTTAAAAACCAATACACCGGTCTCTCAAGCGGCTGAGCGTTTACAATCTAAAGAAGATCGCGAAAAGCTCGATGGCCTGTATGAGTGTATTTTGTGTGCTTGTTGCTCTACCTCTTGCCCAAGTTACTGGTGGAACAGTGATAAATACCTCGGCCCTGCGATTTTATTGCAATCATACCGTTGGTTAGCAGATAGCCGTGATGAAGCCACTGGTGAGCGCTTAGACAACCTAGAAGATCCGTTCAAGCTGTATCGTTGTCACACCATCATGAATTGCACCAATACTTGCCCGAAAGGTTTAAACCCTGGTAAAGCAATTGGTGAAATTAAAAAAATGATTGCAGAGCGTTCGCTCTAAGTAACTCGCGACAAGCAATTTATTAATTTATGCTGAACCACCAGCAACTCGTGTGGCGTTGTCGTCGCGGTGTTCGCGAGCTAGATGTGTTGCTGGGTCGGTTTTTAGAGTCGTCGTATAATGAGCTAGATGTTGAGGGAAAGGAGGCCTTCGAAAGACTGCTCGAAGTGCAAGACCCAGTAATCATGGATTGGCTGTTTGGCAAGTACGATTCAGAAGATAAAGGTGTCGCAAAGATCATTACTCAATTGCAACAGCTCTCTGGTCTCTAGCATTTATATGACAGGGGTTAGTCTGCAGAGAGCCTCTGTTTTCTCTATAGCGAGAGTTTTTCAGTCTCTGGCTTAATCAGTAATTTTTTCAAACGCATTAAAACTTTCAACAATTAGATTTGTTAGGTATTGGTGCAGTGGCGAATTTTTGGTTCTAACATGCTGAACCAATGATAATGCATCGATACGCAAATTGATGATGTCTTCTAAAGGTTTGCTAACAAAGTTTTCGCGCACCAAGCTCGAATCTATTAAGCGATCAGATGCAATCATTAACATGTCACTTTTGCGCAAGGTCTCTAAACACATCATTAGGTTAGTGGTTAAAAATGGCACGTTAGATAAAATGCCAAAAGACGCAAATAGCTTTTGCATATCTTCGCGCGTGGTTTCAAAGTTTGGAAAATAAACCGCTAAATGTTGATACTGACGCCGATCCTCTAATGACACATGCTCAACCTCAGCAAGGGGGTGATCTTTGCGCATATACAAAACGGGATGTATATCCATCAGTTTCTGCGTGACTAAATCATCGCTGAATTTGTTTTTTGCCACAATTGCAAAGTCCAAACTGCCAGAACGTAGTCGGTCTTCCCATTTATCATCAATGTTTTGGCTGAGTAGCATGACTTTCGGCGCATCGTGACGTAAGCGGTTAATGAACGCTGGCATACCTAGCATCGCAGAGGCACCTAAGGTTGCTAGCGAAATTGTGGCCGCGGTATTTGCCGGATCAAACTCTTGGTTTGTGACCATGAGCTCGGTTAGTTGCCCTAAAATATCATTAACAGGGCGCTCTAACTCCAGTGTTTTAGGTGTGGGCGTTAGGCCATGCGATGATCGAACGAAGACTTCATCATCCAGTAAAATGCGTAAACGGTTTAAGGTCTTACTCATGGCTGGTTGCGTGACAAACATGCGCTCTGCTGCGCGGGTTACGTTCTTTTCTTGCATCAACACTTGAAATGCAACGAGTAAATTTAAATCAATTCGGGATAATGGATCTTGCATAGTCTAATAACAAAAATAGTACAAAACAGACATAATCATAAGTTATGATTGATGATAAATAAATGGCAGCGTTGTTATAAGTGAAAATTTATAGCATTGACCTGAAAGTTCACCAACTCAATAATAATGACGTCATATCTCTCTGGTTTTTCATTAGGTTTATCACTGATTCTTGCAATTGGTGCGCAAAATGCGTTTGTTCTAAAACAAGGGTTAAAGCGTCAATATGTGTTGATAGTTTGTTTAATTTGCGCAGTGTCTGATGCGTTTCTGATCGCTCTTGGTGTTTCTGGTTTTAGTAGTGTTGTGAGTCGTTTTCCATCAATCGAAATCATTGCGCGTTATGGTGGAGCAATATTTTTAATCGTATATGGTTTGTTGAGCTTCAAGTCATCGTTCACCAGCTCTCATGCTCTAAACCCTGCTGATCAAGCGGCCAGTTCGCTCTCAAAGGTTGTGGCTACCTGCCTAGCATTTACCTTTTTAAACCCGCATGTGTACCTTGATACATTCTTGCTATTGGGAGCAGTTTCGACAAAGTTTGAAGCCACTAAACTTGAGTTTGCTTCAGGCGCAATATCAGCGTCATTCGTTTTCTTTTTTAGTCTAGGTTACGGAGCCAAATTGTTAATTCCTTTGTTTCAAAAACCAATAGCTTGGAAAATATTAGAGTTTATTATTGGCGTGATCATGTTATTGATCGCAGCGTCTCTATTATTTTTATAAATCAATGAATTTTGTGAGGATAAATTAATGAGTATTAAGGCATTAAATCTAGCAGAGCAATTTGTTGTAATGAGCCCTGCAAAAACTGTAACCGTGGAATCGGTGAACTCTTCTTTGTATCAAAAACTCGATCAAGACTATGACGGTTTTAAAGGCCATGAATTAATCGCTGTGCACAATTTCAGTGAAGGTTGGAATAGTTGGGAAATGCACCCAAATGGCGATGAATTAGTCGTGCTAATCTCAGGTGAGATTACGTTTACTTTTGAGCTAGAGCAGGGCGAGCAGTCGACCGTTTTAGACCAACTAGGCTCATGCCTTATTGTGCCGCGTGGTGTTTGGCATACGGCTTTTGTAGAGCGCGCAGCGCAGGTTTTATTTATCACGCCTGGCGAAGGCACAGAGCATCGAAATAGTTAAATACTGACTATTCAGCGTTAGTTTAAACGCGATAGCTACTTTCTATGTGTTCTCGAGTGATGAGGCCGTAAATCCGTTTTTTTGATTCCCCATGAGCACCGGTGATGTAAAGCATGTCGCAATGTTCTGATTGCATGTTTTCATATGCTTCTTGCAGCGTTGCAATGATCGTGATAGAGCCAATGCTATGTCGCTTAGCAGGTATTGCAAGTAGGTCGAGTTCAGCAGGCGTGTTTTCATTTGTTTGCAGCTCGTTTAAGTGTCGCGCTAAATCGGTTGCGGGTAGCAAGCTTGTCTTTCGTTGGTCGTTTTCGTCAGTAAGTAGAATCCAACGCGGCTCTTTTTCTAATAGGCTTTGTGCGTCTGTGGCTGATATTGTTCGTGTTTGTTGAGTAATGCTGCGATCCATTACGCTGGCAACACCGATGCGCCGGAGCGCTTTTGCTAGGCCGCTATTGCGATAGTCTAAACCGCGCACCAGCATTAAGTGCCGATAGATGGATGACTTTTTGAACACAACTTGTGAGATCAAGGACGCCGTGATTACCGCTGCCATTCCAGGTAATATAATTGCTTGGTTAGCAGATAGCTCTAATAAGTAGACCAGTGCTGCAAGCGGAGCTTGTAGCGTTGCCGCCATCATGGCTGCCATACCAAGCAATGCATAGTAACCTGAACTTGCAACGTCTGGGCTTAGATTGGCAGCCATTATGCCAATTGCGCTGCCTGCGGCTGCACCAATAAATAAAGTTGGGCCAATTAAGCCCGCTGGTATGCCCAAGCCAATCGCGGCCGCGGTGGTCAGTGCTTTAGCAAAGGTAAGCAGTAGGGCAGTGCTTAACCCGATTTTGGCAACTAGGAATAGGTCAACGGTGTCGTAACCTGTGCCCATTACTTGCGGCAATATAATGGCGATGCCGCCTGTGACAATACCGGCCAGAAGCGTGCGGTAGTAAATGGCCAGTTTTTGAAAAACGCTATTAATAAAAACGGTAAGTTGAATAAAACCAGCAGCCAAGCAGCCAACTAACACGCCCAACATTGCGACAATTGGTAATTCGTGAATAGAATCTATATTGGTTACTGGAATACTAAATGCAGTATCGTCGCCAAACACAATACGAGTGAGTGATGCTGCACTAACAGCGGCAATAATAACCGGTGTAAAACCGATAACCGTATAGCCCATGATCACCACTTCCATGGCGAAAATAACACCTGCTAGGGGTGTGTTAAACGCCGCTGAAATTGCTGCTGCAACCCCACAGCCAATTAAAATTCGAACGCTATTATTTGGGACTCTGAGTAGTCTACCCAGAATGCTGCCAGATGTTGCCCCTAGATGAATGCTGGGGCCTTCGCGACCGACAGAGTGACCAGACATTAACGCCAGAAGACCCGTAAAAAATTGCACAACGGCATTTTTAAATGGCAGATGTCCTTGATGATAATCTAAGCGCTCAATAACATGCACAACACCAACGCTTCGGCTTTTGGGCTTTAGCATGTGTAGAATTAAACCGATTAACAGCCCACCACCGGCACACAAAATAAAGCGCTCTAGGCTCGATAGCTCTTCAAAACTTTCGATGGTGCCTAATGGTAATAATGATTGAGCGCTTGTATCCATTGCCATACGGAATAGGATAATCACACCACCCGATAATAAACCACAGACCAGCCCTAGTAAGGCGAGTAATGGCAAGCCTTCGTAGTTGTTCGACATGCGAACTTGCTGCGCTTCAAGAAAGCGGCCGTATCCATTTTTTATAAAAGTGATTAAGCGCAAGTGTTAAAAAGGAATATTTATTTGATCATCGATTTGGTGAATAGCCGCAGCAAAATCATTTTGAATTCGCTCTATGCTTTCTTGGCTGTCTGCCTCAAAGCGCAAAACTAAAATAGGCGTTGTGTTAGAAGGGCGGATAAGGCCAAAACCATCAGCATAATCAACGCGAAGACCGTCAATCTTGCTGACTGATGCCTCTTCAAAGTTGGCAACCTCTTTAAGTTTGTCCATAAACTTATAATGTTCACCTTCATCGAATTCAATTCGTAATTCAGGCGTGTTGATACTGTTGGGCAGGCTATCAAAAATTTGTTGTGGCGTTTCACTCATCTTAGATAGCAATTCAATTAAACGTGCGCCTGCGTAAACACCATCATCAAAGCCAAACCAGCGTTCTTTAAAGAAAATATGCCCACTCATCTCGCCCGCAAGTGCGGCGCCTGTTTCCTTAAGCTTTGCTTTTATGAATGAATGCCCAGTGCGCCACATCGTTGCTTTGCCGCCTGCGGCTTCAATTTCTGTAGGTAGGTTACGCGTGCATTTCACGTCGTAGATAATTTCAGTGCCCGGGTTGCGACTTAAAATGTCGCGTGCGAATAAAATCATTTGGCGGTCGGGCCAAACAATGTCGCCTTTTTTGGTGATGACACCAAGACGATCCCCATCACCATCAAAAGCTAGGCCGAGGTCAGCATCGTGCTCTTTAACCGCGGTGATTAAGTCGTATAGATTTTCTATCTGGCTTGGGTCAGGGTGATGGTTCGGAAATGTGCCATCGACTTCGCTGAATAACTCAATAACCTCACAACCAATTTGTTTGAACACTTCAGGTGCGGTAGCACCTGCAACCCCGTTACCGCTGTCGATAACAATTTTGAGTTTTCGTTCTGGCTTAACATCACCAGCAATGCGGGCAATGTAATCATCGATTATTTCTTCTTGCGTATAACTGCCTGAACCGCTAGTGACGTTACCATCAATAATGCGTTGTTTTAGTTCTTGAATTCGTTCAGCGGATAAGGTCGTGCCATCCACAACCATTTTAAAACCATTATAGTTTGGCGGGTTATGGCTGCCTGTGATTGCAATGCACGACGGAATTTTTTTAGAGTAGCTTGAGTAGTAAACGACGGGTGAGGGGGCAATACCAATGTCAATTACGTTAACGCCTGCTGCACGTAAACCATTTGATAAGTGCTCTGCTAGCACAGGGCCTGAGAGCCGGCCATCACGACCAATCACAATGCTGTCTTGTCCCGCTGCGATAACCTCACTACCGACCGCTTGACCAATTTTAAATGTGATGTCATTGGTTAAAGTTTCATCAACGATGCCGCGAATGTCGTATGCTTTAAAAATGGCGTCAGGAAAGGTCATGTGTTAATCAACAGGGTTGGTAGTTGTAAGGGTGTTAGTTTACTTCATACGCTAATCTTGGCAAGTCGAGTCTCAATAACTAGGACAATTTAGGTAAGTCGCAACGGCTCGATATATTGACTTTATTACAAAGCAGTCAAATAAAAAGGCATCAAAGATATTGATGCCCTTGGTCTAATGCTGGTGTCTGGAGCTAATGTGTTGAGCGCTAAGCTATCAGTACTAATTTGCTTTGTGTAGTGCTCGGTCATCCACGGACAGTGCCGCTTCATGAAAAGCCTCTGACAGCGTTGGGTGTGCATGAACAGTGCGAGCAATATCTTCGGTTGATGCGGAGTACTCCATCGCCAGCACAGCCTCTGAGATCAGTTCTGAAGCATTTGGACCTAAAATATGTACACCAAGAATCTGGTCGGTATCGGCATCGGCAATCATTTTTACGCGACCACCTTTTTCATTCATGGCTAATGAGCGGCCGTTTGCAGCAAACGGAAAAAAACCTGTTTTGTAGTTCAGCTTTTGTTCTTTAGCTTGTTCTTCATTAATGCCAACCCAAGCAATCTCCGGGTGTGTGTAAATAACCCACGGTACGGTATCGTGATTAATGTGAGGTTTTTGACCGGCAATTATTTCAGCAACTGCAACGCCTTCTTCCGACCCTTTATGTGCCAGCATCGGTCCTTTAACGGCATCGCCAATGGCATAAACGCCATCGATATTGGTTTTGCATTGATCGTCAACGTCGACGCGACCACGCTCATCGAGCGATAAGCCAACATCATCGGCGGTAATATCTTGAGTGTTAGCACGTCGACCGACTGCAACAATCAGTTTGTCGAAGGTCTCTGTGTGTTCTTCACCTTTATAGTTATACGTTACTTTAACTGACTTTTTCGTGGCTTTTGAGCCGGTGACCATTGCGCCCAGCTTAATGTCTAAGCCTTGGCCTTTGGTGAATGTGCGTTCTGCTTCACGTGCGAGTTGCTTATCGACAGGGGCTAAAAAGGTGTCCATTGCTTCGAGAATTGTGACACTGGACCCAAGTCGGTTCCAGACGCTGCCGAGTTCTAAGCCAATCACGCCAGCGCCAATTACGCCGAGTTTCTTTGGTACATTGTTGATATCTAAAGCACCAGCGTTATCCACAATTACCTGGTTGTCGACTTCAGCAACTGGAATGCTGATCGGTTCTGAGCCGACAGCCAAAATAATATTGTCTGCACTGTAAACGGTTACTTTGTCATTAAGGGTAACTTCGACTTGTTTGTCTTTTAATAGTTTTCCATGGCCATGAATTGATGTGACTTTGTTGGCCTTAAACAGTCCCGCGATGCCTTTGGTTAGATTGCTAACAATTTGATCTTTGCGTTCAATCATCTTTGCCACGTCAACAGACACTTTACCTACTGAGATGCCGTGTGCTTCGAACTCATGATTTGCCGCTTCAAATTTTTCCGACGAGTCAAGTAGCGCCTTGGACGGAATACAACCCACATTCAAGCACGTGCCACCGAGTGATGGCTTGCCATCACTATCTTGCCATTTATCGACCCAGGCAGTATTGAAACCGAGTTGTGCACAACGAATAGCCGCAACATAACCCGCCGGGCCTGCGCCAACAACAATAACGTCAAATTTTTCAGACATTTTTAAAACCTTTTAAATCTTTTTAATTTTGGAAAATTAGTTTGATGTGAAGCAACATTACAACTCAAGCAGAATACGCGCTGGATCTTCTAGGCACTCTTTGATTGTACGTAAGAATAAAACGGACTCTTTGCCGTCAATAATACGGTGATCGTAAGTCAGTGCTAAGTACATCATCGGGCGAATAACCACTTGGCCATTTTCAGCGACGGGTCGTTCTTCAATTCGATGCATGCCTAAAATGGCACTTTGCGGTGGGTTAACAATTGGCGTTGATAACATTGAACCAAATACACCACCGTTAGATACCGTAAAAGTTCCGCCAACTAAGTCTTCCATGGTTAGCTTGCCATCTTTTGCTTTTTGACCGTATTCGCCAATGCTTTGCTCAACTCGCGCAAAGCTCATTTGGTCAACATCACGCAGTACTGGTACAACTAAACCGCGCGGTGATGATGCGGCAATACCCACATCGTAATAATCGTGATAAACAATGTCGCTGCCATCTATCGAAGCATTCACAGCCGGGTAGCGTTTAAGCGCTTCAATAGCCGCTTTAACAAAGAACGACATAAAGCCTAAGCGCGTGCCGTGTTTTTTCTCAAAGGCTTCTTTGTATTGCTTGCGAAGATCGATAACAGCTTGCAGATTAACGTCGTTAAACGTTGTTAGCATCGCCTGTGTGTCTTGCGCTTCTTTTAAGCGGCGCGCAATGGTTGAACGTAAACGTGTCATCGGCACACGGCGCTCATTGCGCTCACCAACACTTACTGATGCAGTAGTTGGTGCTGAGCTTGCTGCAGATGTTGTTGAGCTGCCTGCAGATTTAATCGCTGCCATTACATCTTCTTTTAATAAACGACCATTCTTGCCCGTGCCCTTGATGCTACTAGCATCTAAATCGTTCTCGGCAATAAGTTTGCGCACGGCCGGGCTAAGTTTGTCTGAATCATCGTTGCTGTCTGCCGCTGCAGCTGGTGCGACCGCTTCTGGTTCAGCTGGTGCGGCTTGCGGAGCTGGAGCACTGGCGCCTTCTTCAATGATCGCAATAACGTCTTGTTCGCCAACGGTAGCACCTTCTTCGACTTTAAGCTCTTTGATAACACCATCGACCGTGCTTGGTACTTCAAGCACTACCTTTTCAGTTTCAATATCAACAAGGTTCTCGTCAACACTAACGGAATCTCCGACCTGTTTATGCCAAACAGCAACAGTGGCTTCTGCAACAGACTCGGGGAGGATTGGGACTTTTACTTCAACAGACATAAGGGCTGGCTCCTAAGGGTCGAGTTCGTATTTTGTGAACTCATTTTTTAATGTTTATTTGTTCAGTTTATAACAGGGCTTAATTAAATCATTGCCTCTAGTTTGTACGTGTCATTTTCATCAAGTGGTGATAGTGCTGCTTTGACCAAACCATTTTGCTGTTCACGGTGTACCGATAAATATCCGGCGGCAGGTGATGCAGACGCATCGCGACCCGCGTAAAGCATGGTCTGCGAATCACTAATGCACTCGCGAAAACGGTGTTGAATCTGATACCAAGCACCCTGGTTTTTAGGCTCTTCTTGGCACCAAACAACTTCGCTGGCGTTTGGATAACGCTTCAATTCAGCCATCACTTCTTCATGAGGAAACGGGTAGAGTTGTTCAACACGACAGATTGCAATGTCTTTGATTTTATCTTCGCGACGCTGTTCTAATAAATCGAAATAGACTTTGCCGGTGCAAAATACAACCCGTTTGACATTTTTATTGGTTAATTTATCAATTTCAGGAATAACATTTTGAAATTCACCGCTGTGTAACTCTTCCAGGCTTGAGGTTGATAGTTTGTGACGTAAGATGCTTTTCGGGGTCATAACGATCAAAGGCTTACGATAAGGCCGCAACATTTGTCGACGTATCATATGAAACATTTGCGCAGGTGTACTTGGGTAACAGACTTGGATGTTGTGTTGCGCACAAAGTTGCAAATAGCGTTCTAAGCGAGCAGATGAATGTTCAGGGCCTTGACCCTCATAGCCATGTGGTAGAAACATGGTTAAACCGCTCAGGCGGCCCCATTTTGCTTCACCACTGGAAATAAACTGATCAAGTACAACTTGCGCGCCATTGGCGAAATCACCAAACTGAGCTTCCCAAATCACCATCGTATGCGGGTCTGAACATGAATAGCCATATTCGAACGCCAACACGGCTTCTTCAGACAACAAAGAGTTGATGACTAAGAAATCCGGTTGTTTGTCTTTGATGTTGCGTAACGGCACATGCACATCACGGTTCTTTGTATTATGCAATGTTGCGTGCCGATGAAAAAATGTGCCGCGGCCACAATCTTGACCAGACAAACGAACTGAGAAGTTTTCGTCTAACAAAGTTGCATAGGCTAGGTTTTCTGCCATGCCCCAATCAAGCTCGAGTTCACCGTCTTTCATTTTTTGACGGTCTTGCATGATTTTTTTGGTGCGCGGATGCAGTTCAAAACCATCGGGTACATCAAGTAATCGCTCTGCCAGAAAGTCTAAGCGTTTAGCATTGAAGCTCGTTTTTGTTTTATGCCGCCACTCAATATTAAAGTAAGGTGACCAATCAACGGTGTGATCACCTTGATTTTCAGTTGCGTGATGGGGTTCTAAAAACTCAGGCACAACCCGTTCGCCAGCGACCATTGCGGCACGGTAATCGGCATTCATTTGTTTTTCATCATCAGCGGTAATCACGCCTTGATCAATTAGCTTTTGTGCATACAAACGGCGTGTGGTCGCAAGTGCTTTAATGTTTTGATACATCACGGGTTGCGTGACGGAGGGCTCATCTGACTCGTTGTGCCCATGGCGGCGATAACAGACTAAATCAATGACCACGTCTTTATGAAATTCTCTGCGGAAATCCAACGCGATCTGTGTCGCAAAAACCACTGCTTCAGGGTCGTCGCCATTGACATGAAAAATGGGTGCACCAACAATTTTTGCAATCTCAGTACAATACGGAGTAGAGCGGGTATCTTGCGGATGGCTGGTAGTAAAGCCAATTTGGTTGTTGATTACAATGTGAACTGTGCCGCCTGTGCGGTAACCGCGGCAACCTGACATTTGAAACGTTTCCATCACCACGCCTTGTCCTGCAAATGCCGCATCGCCGTGTATTGAAATAGGTAATACGCTGCTACCAAGAGTGTCGTCGCGGCGTTGTTGGCGCGCACGCACTGAGCCTTCAACAACTGGGCTAACAATTTCTAAATGCGATGGATTGAACGCCAGTGAAATGTGTACTGGGCCGCCATCCGTCTGTATGTCGGATGAAAACCCTTGATGGTATTTAACATCACCACTGGCAGCAAGCTCGTTGATGTCATGCTTTCCTTCAAACTCTGAGAATAGGTTTCGGGGCGCTTTACCTAAGGTATTGATTAATACATTTAAACGGCCTCGATGTGCCATGCCAATGACAAACTCTTTAATTCCATCGGCGCCACCTTGCTGAATGATGTGGTCGAGCATCGGAATTAGACTTTCACCGCCTTCAAGTGAAAACCGTTTTTGGCCAACGTATTTGTTGTGCAAATAGCGCTCCATGCCCTCGGCAGCGGTAATGCGATTTAAAATATGTTTTTTCTGGTTTGGTGTAAACGGTTCGTGCCCAATTGGTTGCTCAAGGCGCGTTCGCAGCCAGCGACGCTGTTGCGCGCTCGCCATATGGCCGTATTCATAACCAATCGGGCCGCAATAGGAGTGCTGCAACTGCGCCACAATATCGCGTAGACTCAGTCGGTCTGCACCACGTAATGGGCCGGTATCAAAAATTGTGTCTAAATCAGCGTCGCTTAAGCCATGATAAGCAAGCTCTAATTCGCTGGCATCTTGTGGCTGCATTTCATTGATAGGATCAATTTTTGCAAGCTTATGCCCCATGGCACGATAGGTACTTATCAAGCGCGATACTGAACCTTGCTTGGTTGCCATACTGGCATCTAAATTACCAAAGCTTGCATCACCGACGCTGGAGGAGGCTGTTGCTGAAGTGGCAAAGCTGGTGTTTGATAAGTCAGAAAAATAACGTTGCCATTCTTTGCTGACCGAATTTGGGTCTTCTTGATACTGTTCGTAAACATCTTCTAAAAAAGCGATGTTTTGACCATTTAGCAGACTTAAAGGATCATTGTTTAGGTTTGCTTGGGATGTTGAACTCCCTTTTGTATTATTGCTCATGCTTGGTTTAGGCTTTACTTAAGCTTTAGTTAGAGGTATCTGGTTTCAGGTAATAATCAAGACCCAAATATGATAACTAAATCTTACAGGCGTTGGGTAATTAAATTAGATATTTAGCCCTTTATCTTAGCTTTATCGTGGCTTTGCAACAAATTGAACGTGGTTGCACTCATAGCTGCACAACGTTGATAAATAAAATTGATAATTATGACAGTTCAAACAGACATAAAAAACGGCCATTAATGGCCGTTTTTTATGTTAGGTAGTTTTTAAATACTTAGCGTAAAATAGTTAGCTTTTATAGTTGTCTGGAACATGACGTTCGCCTAAGCCCTGGTAGTTCTGGCGCGGGCGCGTGATGCGGAACTCAGGGTCGTCCATTAACTCCATCCATTGCGACAACCAACCTGCGGTTCGTGGTATCGCAAATAAAACAGTGAATGCTTCCATCGGAAAACCCATTGCTTCGTAAATTAAGCCTGAATAGAAATCAACATTCGGGTACAAGTTACGTTTTACAAAGTAGTCGTCTTCAAGCGCAATACGCTCAAGCTCCATTGCAATGTCAATCAGAGGATTACGGCCTGTAACTTCAAAAACTTCTTCAGCAATTTGTTTAACAATGCGCGCACGTGGGTCGTAGTTCTTATAAACACGATGACCAAAACCCATTAGGCGTAGTTCACCGCCTTTGCAACGTTTTACATAATCGGCCACTTTGTCTTTGGTGCCAATTTCGCGCAACATAGTTAATACCGCTTCGTTGGCGCCACCGTGCGATGGCCCATACAGTGCTGCAGCAGCACCCGCAACCGCAACAAACGGATCCGCTTTGGATGATGCAATATTGCGCATTGCGCTGGTTGAACAGTTTTGTTCGTGATCAGCGTGCAAGATAAATAACACGTCTAACGCGCGTTCTAGGGCAGGGTGCGCTTGATAACGTGGTTCTACCATGCGGTACATCATGTTTAAGAAGTTACCGGTGTAGCTGAGTTCATTATCTGGGTAGATATACGGTAAACCACGGCTATTACGATAAGCGTATGACGCAATAGTTGGGGTTTTACCAATCAAACGACAGGCTTGCAGCATACGAGTTTCTTTGTCGTCTACGTCTTTTGCATCGGGGTAGAAAGTAGACAGTGCAGCCACGGTTGAAATGAAAACGCCCATTGGGTGTGCATCATAGTTAAACCCCGCCATTAAGTGCTTGGTTTTTTCATGCAACATTGTGTGGTGTGTGATGCGCTCTTCCCATGCTTGCGATTCACTGGCGTTTGGCAATTCGCCGTTGAATAGAAGGTAGACAACATCTAAAAAAGTGCTTTTTTCCGCAAGCTGTTCTATTGGATAACCGCGGTAACGTAAAATCCCTTCAGAACCGTGTAAGTCTGTGATACGGCTAGTGCAACTTGCTGTGTTTAAATAGCCAGGGTCGTAGCTCATCATGCCAAAGTCGCCTTCATTGACTTTGATTTGGCGCAATTGACTGGCGCTAATATTGCCATCGACAATTTCGATTTCGTAGTCTTTGCCTGTGCGGTTGTCTTTTATAGTTAAGGTGTCTGCCATGTTTTGTCTCTATTGTTTGGGCAACGGGTTAGTCAATACTTATTGGCTAGCAAGCATGTTTGTCGCAAGATAAAGCCTAAAAACTAAAATAAAAAGTGTTGATTGCCGAGTTGTTGATTAACAGCTGCCGAATAAAATGCTGGCGTAGTATAGCAAACCCTGCCGCAAATTTTAAACAACACTCAATTGCTTATCGCAAATGGGTGCTTTGTTCGGTATTAAATACGTGAATAATGGGGGGTTATTTAACACCCGTGTGTCCAAATCCACCACTTGCGCGATCACTGAGGTTAAACTCGTCAACGATCTCAAACTCTGCTTGAACAATCGGTACAAAGACCATTTGCGCAATACGGTCACCCGGCTCAACGGTAAAACTTGTATCGCCACGATTCCATAAAGACACCATTAAAGGGCCTTGATAGTCTGAGTCGATTAAACCGGTTAAATTGCCAAGTACAATACCGTGTTTGTGCCCCAGCCCCGAACGCGGTAGTAATACAGCCGCTAATGATGGGTCAGCGACATAAATAGACATGCCTGTTGGAATTAATGTAGTTTGGCCAGGTGTGAGTTCTAACGGTTCGTCAACGCAGGCACGTAAATCCATGCCAGCGGAGCCATCAGTTGCGTAACCCGGCACTGCAAACTCGGTACCGATACGCGGGTCTAAAATTTTAAGTTGGATAGCGTGTTTCATATTCTTAACAATTATTGGAGAGTGGGTTTCGAGTTACTTAAATACGTGTGCTAATTTACGTGTTCTGCAATGTGCTCTACCAGACTTCGAGCCAATGCTGTTTTACGGGCTCTTGGTAATTCAATGACATCCTCTTTGCTGATCAAGGTGATGGCATTGTCGGGCGTGCCAAACCCCGTTTGTGAGCCGCCGACTTTATTGGCGGCAATTAAATCTAAATTTTTGCGTTCTAACTTGCCACGCGCGTAATCAATTACGTCGTTGGTCTCAGCCGCAAAACCAACACAAAATGGTTTGTTTTTGCGTGCAGCCACGTCGGCCAGAATGTCAGGGTTTTTGACTAAGCGAATAGTCATTTCGTCATCGTTCTTTTTGATTTTTTGGCCGGCTTCATTAACTGGGCGATAATCCGCCACGGCGGCCGCACAGATCACGGCATCAGCGGGCAGGGACAG
>CAZOBR010000050.1:0-16409 GCA_964578035.1 uncultured Gammaproteobacteria bacterium | reverse complement strand
GAGTATTTTTGCGTTAGATAACCCCGGCGAGGATGGCAAGTTAGATGTGCGGATTGCGCAAGCCCAATGCATCCACGATGAGCTTTTAAAGTATCAAAGCGAAGGCTTAGATTATTATGTTACGGGTGATTTTAACGATACAGAACACAGTGAAACATTGACCACGGTATTAGGCGGCAACAGCGTTAACTTGGTGATGGGTTTGGCGCCAGAAAAACGTTACGACTATAATCATCGAGGCAAGCTGCAAGTACTAATGCACGGCATAGTTTCGCAGGCTCAAGCGGCTACCAGAGCGGAGTATGAAATCATTCATGGTAATGAGTTAATTGGAGTCATGCCCGGTCAAACAAATGACAAGCCGAGTGATCATGCGTATGTGATCGCTAAACTCACATTTAAATAAAGCGCAGCATTTAACTACGATTAAAACTCAGCAGGTAGCTGACTTTTAGGGAATGAACAGATAAACTCACTGCCAACGCCTTCTTTGCTGTTAATCAGCAATTCCCCATTATGGCGTTGTAATACATGCTTAACGATCGCCAAACCTAAGCCTGTGCCACCACCTTCTCGTGATCGGTCACTGTCAACTCGATAGAAACGTTGGGTCAAACGTTCAATATGTTGTGCAGCAATGCCAGAGCCAGTGTCTTTTACTGAAAATATCGCGCCTTGTTGGGTATCGAGTTGGGTATCGAGATTTTTTTGCCAATTTACATTAATTTTGCCACCAGACTGCGTGTAGTGAATCGCATTTGTGACTAAGTTAGTAAAAGCGCTATGTATCTCAGTCTGAGTGCCAAATATTTTTAGTTGTTGGTCAATATTAAAGGTGAGTCTTTGTTCTTTTTCATCAACAAGTGGTTGTACCGCTTCAGCAATAGCTGATATGAGTTGCGGCACATCGACTACTTTGTGCGTGCGTGTGTTTTCGGCATCTTCTAATTTGGCGAGGTAGAGTAAGTCATCAACAATAAACTGCATTCGTGTACTTTGCAGGCTCATTTGTTGAATTGGTTTGCTTAACTCTTTAGAAATATCACTGCGCGATTGTATTATTTCAAAATAGCCTTTAAGAACAGTTAACGGGGTCTTGAGTTCGTGAGATACGTTGGCCACGAAGTCTTTGTGCATTTGATTTACTTTGATTAAGCGACTGACATCACGGGCAACAATAATGCGCATACTCTCGGTGTAGCGTACACACTTAATATTAATGGTTTGTTCTTTGTTTGTGACTGGGTGAATTTCAGTGCCTTCACTCGGCGGATTACGATCTTTCAGAAGCCGACTCACTTCTGGGTAGCGAATTAAATTGCCAAAGCGTACACCTGCATCCTCAGGCCAGCGAATGCCTAAGACGTTCTTTGCATGGGTATTTGCCCATTGAATCTTGTCTGTGTCATCAATCAGAATAAACGCATCGGGTAGGGCGCCCATTGCTTTACGAAACTGGCTTAGTAATAAGCTTAATTGGCGTTTTCGCGTATTAGCTTTAAGGTTGCGTCTGGCAATTTCGCGGTGCAGTAAATAAAACTGTCCAGTGGTTTCCGCTAGAGGGTTTTTTTGCGGATTAAGCACCCATTGATAGAGTAAATCCAGACGATATATTTGCCAAGCAATAATTGCGAGTGCTGCGATTAAAATCGCAATTAAAAAAAATCCTAGTTCATAACCAACTAAACCGGCTACGAATAAAACACCAATGAATTTCCAAATATCGTATCTCATCGTATTCTATGCAGGTTTATTTATGCAGATCATTAACGCTGCGATATGAACCGCAATTTGCTAGTAAATTTTCGTGTATTGATGTAACTTCAGTGTGATTAGCAAACATTGCAGTTTGTAATCATTTGATTCAACCCGTAACTGAATCACGAGTCCAGCAAGTTTACGATATAACAGCATACATTGCTGAATAAAACGTACTGAAAAAAGTGTGCTAAATAAAGTTTACACTCTAATCTTGCAACGAAAAACGATAGCCAACACCGCGCACCGTATTAATGTATTGATCGCAGTCGTATTGCTCTAATACTTTGCGTAAACGACGTATGTGTACATCTACAGTACGGTCTTCTACATACACTTGATCGCCCCAAACATTATCTAATAGTTGGTCCCTAGCAAATACACGGTCAGGATGGCTGAGTAGAAAATGCAATAGGCGAAATTCTGTCGGGCTAAAATCCACATTTGCATCATCAATTAACACTCGGTGTTGTTGCGTATCAATTGTGATTTTACCCGCGCTGACGACCTCTGAACTTGTTTCCGTTGTAGAGAGTCGACGTAATACTGCACGTATCCTTGAAATAAGCTCTTTGGTTGAGAATGGTTTTTTTACATAATCATCAGCACCAACATCTAAGCCACGTAGCAAATCATCTTCATTATCTTTTGCCGTTACCATGATGATGCCAACATGGTTATGACCATCGCGACGTAGGCGGCCGGCAAAATCAATGCCTGAAATGCCCGGCATCATCCAGTCTAATAAAATCAGGTCGATCTGGCCTTGGTCGATAATCTTGGCCGCTTGATGAGCACTGTTCGCGTCCGATACTTGAAAACCGTCTAGTTCCAGCGCCATTCGAACCATGTCGCGAATAGCTGCTTCGTCATCAACAATTAATATATGGTGGTTCACTTAAATTTCTATCAGTTTCAATGATTTGGCGTATTACAACGCGTTGTGATTACAACAATGCTACATCTATGTTACACGCATATTACATGGTTAAAGCTCGATTCTCTGCACTTAATAAATAATTACAAGCAAAATTTTGCGATTCAATAGAGCGCTCAATTCGCTTAATTTACAGTGCTAAATCACGTAAACTCTGGCCTTGTTAAATCAATCACTGGCTGATTTTTAAATGTTAGTGATACCAAGCTTTGGTAAATCAATGACCGACCCACGTAAACAGCAGTACCAGCAAAACAAGCTTGTAAAGCGCTTACAGCGCCAAGTAGGCCAAGCGGTTGTTGATTTCAATATGATCGAACAAGGCGATAAAGTCATGGTATGTCTATCTGGTGGCAAAGACAGTTACGCCATGCTCGATATTTTAATGGCATTGCACAAACGTGCACCAATTGAGTTTGATTTGATTGCGGTCAATTTGGATCAAAAGCAACCTGGTTTTCCTGCACACGTATTGCCAAACTATTTGGATATGCTTGGGGTTGATTATAAAGTCGTTGAAGAAGACACTTACAGTATCGTCACTGATAAAGTCCCTGAAGGTAAAACAACCTGCTCATTGTGTTCGCGTCTACGTAGAGGCATTTTATATCGCACTGCGAATGAACTTGGCGCAACTAAAATTGCCTTAGGTCATCATATGAATGACATGGTTGAGACATTGTTCCTAAATATGTTTCACGGTGCTCGGCTAAAAAGTATGCCACCAAAATTAATCAGTGATGATAAGCAGAATATTGTGATTCGCCCCTTAGCTTATTGTGATGAGCGCGACCTTGTTAGTTTGGCCGAGCTACGAAGCTTCCCGATTATTCCGTGTAATTTGTGCGGTTCGCAGGAAAACCTACAACGTAAAAAAATTAAGGCAATGCTAGAAAGCTGGGAGCGAGATCAGCCTGGACGTGTGCGCAATGTGTTTAAGTCATTATCGCGCATTACAAGCTCGCACATGCTTGATACCGACCTATTTGATTTCACAAGTTTAAGCGTTGACAAGGCAGACAAATTAACTGAGTTCGATATTGCCTTTGATGAATCGCCAATGGAGACTTTATTACAGCGTTCGTATATCAGTAAATAAGCACATTAAGCAATTGATCGTTAATACTTCGTGTTAAATAAGGCCGAACTAACTGACTTAAGCAAACGTTTGCGCGATATGCGCAATGAAATAATCGATACATTACAGTCAATCAGCGATGCTGCTCAGCCTGTCGAGTTAGATCAAAATAAAGTAGGGCGATTATCGCGGATGGACGCTATGCAGAGTCAAAAAATGGCGCAGGCAAGCGAGCATCGTCAACGAGAAAATTTAAGATTAATTGAATACGCGCTAAAGCGTATTGAGCAATATGATGTAGCAGAGGCAGTTACTGACTCTGGCTTAAGCGAGTATGATCGCTGTTTGGAATGTGATGAATGGATTGCCATTGAACGCCTGCAAGCGGGTCCAATGACACAATTTTGCATTACGTGTGCTGCTGATTTAGAGCTCAGTTAATCTTATCGGTTGCTTATTGCTTACCCCAAAGCTGCTCAATACGTTGATCCCGTCGGCAGCCGTTACGATAAAATTTATAGCGAATCGGGTTCTTCTTATAATAATCCTGATGATAGTCTTCAGCTAAATAAAAAGGTGTAGCCGCTTTAATGTGAGTAACTATTGGTGCATCAAACGGTTTGTTTTTTTCCAATGCGGCTAACGATTTTTCGACGATTGCGTATTCTGAAGCGTCAGCATAAAAAATAGCCGAAAGGTAAGAGCTGCCATTATCACAAAATTGACCGCGACCATTAGTTGGATCAATGTGTCGCCAAAAGTATTCAACCAACTCAGCATAGCTTACAACACTGGGGTCATAGCTGACTTGAACCGCTTCATAATGGCCTGTTTCGTTGTAAGTAACGGTTTTGTAGTCAGCCGTTTCTTTTGCACCTCCGGTGTACCCAGAGACAACGTCTTTGACGCCTTCGAGCTTTTCAAAATCGGCCTCAATACACCAAAAGCAACCGCCAGCAAAAATTGCTTTTTTATTGCCTTGTATGTTGGCTGATGTTTTTACTGTTTGCGCGTCAGTTTCTTGCTCAACAGATGGTTCAGTGCCTGCGTGGCTAAGTGGCAGCGTCATTTGAATAATCATACCTAGCGCAATCACTAAAGGAGTTAATACAATGGCAATTTTTCTCATAGTCCAGTCAGTGTTATTGTTATGCTCAGGGCACAACGATTAAAGTAATAAGTTACAGGTATAAGACCGTGTTAAACAATAAACTATCACAACCAAGTCAAGAACAAGCATTACCAGGTCGCGAAACACCGATGGTGCTTGAAAATGTTCATTTTGTTCATGGCCGACCGATTATTCCGCCGTTTGATTCATCCGTTGGAACGCTTGAAACCATCTATCTTGGCTTAGGCTGTTTTTGGGGTGCCGAGCGTAAATTTTGGTCTTTAGACGGGGTTTATACAACAGCGGTTGGCTACAGCGCTGGCGTAACGCCAAATGCGACTTACCAAGAAGTGTGCAGTGGACTAACGGGTCACAACGAAGTGGTTATGGTGGTTTATGACTCACAAACAATTAGTATCCGTGAGTTGTTGCGTGTTTTTTTCGAATCGCACAACCCCACTCAAGGAATGCGTCAGGGTAATGATATTGGTACTCAGTACCGTTCTGGTATTTACACTACTTCTGAAGCGCAACAAACGATTGCACAAGCTGTTCTTGTGGAATATCAGAGTGCGTTAAATAAAGCGGGTTTTCCTGCAATTACCACTGAAATAATAGAAGCCGATCATTTTTACTATGCGGAACAATATCATCAGCAGTATCTAGCCAAGAATCCAGATGGTTATTGTGGTTTAGGCGGCACTGGCGTTACGTGCGCTGTTTAGTTATAAACCGGCATGTTGATTAAATAACGTGAATTCATCACGTGCCATTTATCTTAAACGTAGTTAAGCATAAAATTAGCATAGCAAAGCCGGTATGAACGATATTGTATTAACCACTGTTGAAGACTATAAGCGTAATTTAACGTTTCGTTTTTTCATGTCCGGTGTTGTTGCAATTATCATCATTACATTGCTAATTACAGCAAGTGGCTATTACCTATTAAGGATGTATGGGCAACAAGTAAGTATTGAAAGAAATCTAGAGCGAGTTTCATTCCATTTAAAAGAATATAACAGCCGTGTTAATAGAGATCTGCAGAGCGCCCAGCAGGCTAAAAATTTTCAAGTGTTAAGTATGAAAATTGTTGGCATGGATGGTTTGAATAAAGTGAGCTTTTATAATGCGGACAAATCATTACGTTGGAGTTCTAAACCACAGAGTCGTTTGAATGATTTGCAGCAGAAACAGTTCTCAAATGTACTATCCGGAAAAATTTTTGCCCCAAAGTTCGGCCAAAATGCTTTTAAGTTAAGTACTTGGAAGCCGTTATTCAGCAAACTTGATGTATCCAATATACCTGTGATGATGCCTTGGACTGACTCAAGCGATGGAAAGACTGGGGTTATCAAAGTTGATGTTGATATACATTCTGCGTTAATCGTTACGCGCCAACTGGTCCGAAATCTTTTTGTGATCGTTTTAATCGGCAGTATTTTATTATTTATTTTCTTGTATTTTATTTTCCGTCGAGGGGTAAAAACCATTGAGCAACAGGGTGAAAAGCTCAATCAACAAATTGTTCGTTTGTCGAACCTGTTAAGTGTTAATAAGTCTATGCAAAAAAGCATGCGAACCGCGAGTAGTCGGGCGGTCGAATTAAATGAACAGTTTTTGCGCCGTGTCGGCTCCGACCTTCATGATGGGCCTGCGCAATCAATTGGCTATGCAGTGTTGCGACTTGATAAGTTAATGCAGCATGAAGACGTTAGACAGTTGAGTCATGAATTTCATATTATTAAAGAAGCGCTAGACAGTTCAATTGAAGAGGTTAGAGCTATTTCCAGTGGCTTGGTGATGCCCGAGCTTGAAGGTATGACACTCGAAGAGTCGATTCGTAAAGTTGTTATTCGTCACCAAAGCAATGCAAAAGTTGAGGTCACACAGTATTATCAAGACATACCAGAAGACATTCCTTTGCCGATACGTATTTGTGCATTCCGATTTATCCAAGAAGGTCTCAATAATGCACACAAACACGGTCAGGCAGAAAAGTGCAGAGTTACTGCGCAATTTAAAGAGGGTGTGTTACATTTATCACTTAAAGATAATGGCATGGGCTTTCGTAAGTCACAGCTTGCTGCCGATGGTGGACATTTAGGCTTAATGGGGTTGCGTGATCGTGTTGAAAGCTTAGGTGGCCAATTTGTTATTAATAGTGAGCTTGGGGTAGGCACAGCATTGAAAATATCAATTGCTGTAACTGAGTAGTAAATGAGTGTTCAAGTTTTAGTTTGAACTGCAGGAGGATTATATGTCGGATTTGATTTCCATCGTAGTGGTCGATGATCATCCTTTATTTCGCGAAGGTGTTGTAACCACATTGCTTGAAAGTGGTAAGTTTGATGTGGTGGCTCAAGCAGGTTCCTATGAAGATGCTATTCGTGCTGCTGAAAAACATTTACCAAATTTAATGTTGGTTGATGTCAGTATGCCTGGCGGTGGAATCGAAACAGCCAATCAAATCGCACGTCGAGCACCGGTTGTGAAGGTGGTTATGTTAACTGTTTCAGAGCAAGAACAAGACGTTCAAGCTGCTCTGCAAGCGCAAGCCAGAGGTTACATTTTAAAGGGCGTTTCCTCTTCTGAGTTAATCTCTATTTTGACTGATATTGATAACGGAGACTCTTATATTTCTCCGAATCTGGCTGCAAACTTATTAATGCGTAACTCGCAAGAGAAAAACAATTCAACGGAAAAGTTTGATCTAAACGAACGAGAAATACAAATTCTAGAGAACCTAACCATCGGTATGAGCAACCGAGAAATTGCGCAAGCTGTTTGCTTAAGCGAGAAGACAATTAAGCACTACATGACCAATATCATGAACAAGCTCCATGTCAGTAATCGTGTTCAGGCGGCCATTAAAGCGCACGAAATGAGTAAAACTGGCTTTAAATAAGTCTTAAATTAATAAGTTATACAATCGTCAACCTTGACCGACTAAAGTCTGGTGCAAGTACCTACCTTTGCTCCTATCATCCCAAGCCCAAGACACTTATATTTACTGCATGGTTAGGTAGGAGATGCAAATTCTATTGATCACAAAGTTTTGGGTAGGGGTTGGGAAATTCCTTTCGATCATGAAAATTTGTATAACTATTTAGGAGAAAAACTGGCGATTGCCAGTTTTTTTTCGCCCAGGGTTTTGATAGTGCTGGGTTTACGATCAAGCAACAAGGATGTAATCATCTAGTGCTTTGAGGTCTTGTTTAATTAATACGGTTTCAATTTCCTGTCTGGCGCCTCTGGCACTGACAGCAATAATCAATGGTCGTTGTTGTTTTGTAATGTCGAGATCAATGTTGTGCTGCTGAATGATTGTGACTGGTTTTCCGCGCTTGGTGCTGCCGATTTGTTTGGGGTTAATATCAATAAAGCTGGTAACTCTTATGTCATGCTGTTCCAGGTAGTCGTGGACTTTTAAACCAGTTGGTCCGGTTCCCCAAATCGTACAATCTGTTTGTCGAACACGTTTTAAATGCACACTTAAATAGTGAATTTTGCATTGTAAGAACTGATCTCTTGAATAGCGTTGTTGAACTCGCGATGTGCGTATCGCATGATCGCGCCACATTAATAGTGAACCACTGTTTGGTTTGCCAAACTGTTTTCCCGCCAACCAAGCTCGACACCATAAATCGTAGTCTTCGGGCCAGGTGGTGTCTCGGTAAGTGCCCAGCTGCTGAATTGTTTCTTTTCGAAAGAAGGCAGTAGGGTGTGGTATTGGGCTTTCAATGAAAAAATTTTGATGAATATCGTCTGGTTCAGTTAATGCATTTATCCATTGTTGGTAGTAAGCATAGCCTTGGCCTATGTCACCATTGTCTTGGAATAGAGTGATTTGTGCGCCTACAATATCAATCTTCGGATTCTTGAGGTGATAGTCAAGCTGTGTGGATAGGCGGTTTAGTTCAGCAATATCATCGCCATCCATTCTTGCTATTAAGTCAAAATAGGCGGCTTCTACGCCAGTGTTTAAAGCATCAACTAGGCCAGTACCTTGATTGCTGATAATTCGAAGGTTTGCGTGTGGTCTTAATTGGCTAATTGCATTGTCGCTGGAGTCATCATCAATGATGATTAATTCAAACGTAACGTTTTGTTGATTAAGTATGCTGCTGACAGCAGGTTTAAGATAATCGCCTGCATTGCATACAGGCATGATAACGCTGATCGGATGCTTAGAATTTTTGTCTACCAAGCTTATTGTTTTCTAACGATTAGATCCAATTAAGTCGATTATAGAAGGTTAGGTTAGTGTGCCACCGCAGCTGCTGCCAGCCCCAGCGGTGCAACCAAAGCAATGACGATTCGTTGCTATCGCTTGACCTTCGATTGAGTCGATTGATAAGTCCCATAGGTGTTGCTCGTTACCACCACTAAAGGGTATTTCGAGCATTTGGTTAAAATCGCAATCGAATACTCGGCCTTCCCAGTCTAAATTAATTAAATGACGACACATCAATTCATCCACAATGCTGGCATTAAAATTCTGTACTAACAAGTGTTGATAGTCTTCTAATTGACCATCGCGTTTAAGTGCATGAGCGAAGCGGTTGATTGGAATATTAGTGATTGCTAATAGCTTGGAAAATACAATACCAAAATTTTGCATCAACATATCGCGGTAATCTTGCTCAAGGCCCATTTGCTCAGGTGGTAAGAAAGCGCCGACAGGGTTGTAGACTAGATCTAGCGACAAGCTTGGGTCGCCTTTACCGTAACCCAATGAATTTAATAATTGTAGGCCAGCAATGCTTTTATCGAACACGCCTTTGCCGCGTTGTGCATCAACGTTATCTTCGGTGTAGCAGGGTAGTGAGCAGACTAATCTGACGTTGTTGTTTGCATACCATTCGGCTAAGTCCTCTTGGCCTGCTTCAAATAATACCGTGATATTGCAACGTGAGGTTATTTGCACTCCCATACTAATTAATTTTTCACAGAACTGTCGAAAATGCGGGTTTAGTTCTGGTGCGCCACCGGTTAAATCAACTTTTTTAATGTCGGCGTGTTCTGCCCAATCAAGAATTTTTTGCATGACTTCCCAAGTCATGATTTCGGTACGTTTTGGCCCAGCATCCACATGGCAATGATGGCACGCTAGGTTACACAATTTACCTAAATTAATTTGCAATTCGTTAGGCCGAGCATGTTTGAGATCTAGCTGATTGTTGTTGAGTACTTCATGAAAATGCGGCCCAGTAGTTGGGATGCTGATTTCATTCGACAAGATAATGTCTTCTTGCACATGGCTTGACGTAAAACGGCCATTTTCAAATATGACTTCTGTGCTGCTCATAACGATATATTGTGTGACTAATGTCTTGTGTTTGTCTTGTGTTTGTCTTGTGTTAATTTAAAAGCGTTAATTAAAAGGCTTGGTTAATAAATGACCGCGCCAATAAACTATATCATGCAAAAACACTAAAGACTGTACTGTAACGATGGATTAAGCCGGCATAACGATGCCCAGGTGCGATTTCACCATTGCCATAAAAACCGATTAGCGGTGTATCTGGAAAGATGTCTTTAAACAGCTCTAAATCGCGGTCTTGTCCATTAAAAAAATCGGGTCCGCGGCTAATATTAGGAAACATAAACGCAAACTTGGGTGCTTCGGAAAGTTCGCTTTTAGCATTTTGTAATTCCTTGAGCATCAACTCTTGTGCATATTGCTCATCACGGACTGCCCAGAACATATAATGGTTTTTTTTAGCAGAGCCCGACAAAAATATTTGCTGGCTTTCTTGATTAATCGACACCACATGCTGCAAGGTATAATGGCCATTTTCAATTGACTCAACGTGCTCATTTTCAGAGGTGGCACACAACACGTTGTACATTTTTTCTAAACCTAGACTGTGTAGGTTTTCTGGCAAATGACCGAGCAGTTTATCAACACAATTATTGCTCTCTGTCGTAGTGACTTTGGTATCGTTAAGTTTTAATAGGCAATGACCATTGGCATCTTCGATTTGCATGATCGGTGATAAAGCTCTTACGCCTTCAGCGACACCAGAGTAACTTGCCAGTGGTGCTGAAAACGCAGCTTGCATGAATTCGCGTTCAACTATTCGCCCACTTTGCCAAACCGAAAAAGGTCCATGACCATACTCGTCTGTTGCAATGGCGCCTACTTGCGGTGTATCCGTGGAGTTTACGGCAATCATGGCAGCATTGGGTGTTGTCAGTGTAATAACCTGTTCAGGCTTAATACCTTGATGTTTTAATACCGTTAAGGGCTGCATTGCCAGCGCACTTGGAAATACCATTGCCACTGCGCCTTCAACGTCTAACAACCATTCTTCTTCGGTCAGTAATCCCATTGCGCAGCAGCCAAAAACCAATGGCGTGCCAGCGGCTTTAGCAGCGGCTTTAATGGCATTTTGTGGTTTGTGCGCATAGGCGCCACTCAGAAACAGTAAAACGCTGCCTACTGTGCAGGCTTGCATTTTGCCTAAGGCTATTTCAACAGCCTGTTGTGCATGTTCATCATGCGCTACAGCGCCATAACTTGAACCACTTGCAACAATCGAACGGTGTTGTTTAGTCATCAATGATCTTGTCTTTGTATTCGCATAAATCGCTAATAATGCACGAACCACAACGCGGTTTACGTGCAATACAGGTGTAGCGGCCGTGCAGAATAAGCCAATGGTGTGCGTCGACTAAAAATTCATCAGGAACAAATTTCATTAAGGCTTTTTCAACCGCTAACACGGTTTTCCCTGGAGCAATTTTGGTGCGGTTTGAGACTCTAAAAATGTGGGTATCCACTGCCATTGCTGGATGGCCGAAAGCGGTGTTCAGCACAACATTGGCTGTTTTTCGACCGACGCCAGGTAGGGCTTCTAGTGCTTCGCGATCTTCAGGAACAATACTATTGTGCTGCTCAATTAATAGCTTGCACGTAGCGATGACATTTTTTGCTTTGCTGTTATACAAACCAATGGTTTTAATGTATTCGCTTAAACCGTCTACGCCAAGTGCGTATATGTGCTCTGGTGTATTCGCAACTGGGTAGAGTTTGGCTGTGGCTTTGTTTACGCCAACGTCTGTGGCTTGCGCAGATAAAATAACCGAGATCAGTAATTCAAAGTTTGAGCTGTAATTTAATTCGGTTTCGGGCTTAGGGTTCTCAGCGCGAAAACGTGTGAATATTTCTTGGCGCTTGTGTTTATTCATCTGGCAGTTTATTCATCGAACAGATTATTGCCCACGTTGCTTAACGCGTGCAATGGCTGCGGCAATATCCGTTTTGATTTGTTCGCGGCCTTTGTCTTTACGTAGTTCTTTTAACTTCTTTAATGAGCTCTTGGCGTTCTGTCGGTTTGATTCACGCGCAATTTTTGCATTCGTTTGCTCACGGGCACGGCTGGTCGCCTCAGGTGAGTAGTCGTTCCATCGCCAGCTTAACTGTGGCTCTTGGGTTTGATCTACCATATCAATACAGTCGACGGGGCATGGCTCTATACAAAGCTCGCAACCCGTACAGTCTCGTTCAATTACGGTATGCATGGCTTTGGCGGTGCCAAGAATGGCATCAGTGGGGCAAGCTTTGATGCACATAACGCAGCCGATACAAATGCTTTCGTCAATTACCGCAACTTGCTTTGGTTTATGCACACCAAATTTAGGGTTTAGTGGCTTGCCAAGTTTCCCGAGAAGGCTGGCTAAGCCGCGAATTGTTGTGTCACCACCCGGTGGGCATTGATTAATGTCAGCGTCATTATCGGCAATCGCCTGCGCATAATCGTAGCAACGTGGGTAGCTACACTGAGTGCATTGCGTTTGCGGTAGCCATTCGTCGATGGCGATGATTTTGGTTTCGCGATCCATTAACGTTTGTGGAAAACTCTAATGCGTTACTTAACGCGCATACCGGCGCTTGCGCCTTCGTCTGGGTGTAATACAAACAGATCTGAACCGCCCGGGCCAGCGGCCAACACCATGCCTTCTGAAATGCCAAAACGCATTTTGCGCGGTGCCAGATTAGCAACCATTACCGTAAGCTTGCCCTCTAGGTCTTCAGGTTGATAGGCTGATTTAATGCCGGCGAAGACATTGCGAGTTTCACCACCTAAATCAAGTGTCAATTGTAGTAGTTTGTCGGCGCCTTCAACGTGCGCAGCCGCTACAATTTTTGCCACCCGCAAGTCTAGTTTTGCAAAGTCATCAAAAGTGATTTCCGCTGAAATTGGGTCTTGTGCCAATGGCGAATTAGGGTCAAGGGTGTCTTGCGCGTCTAGCGATTGCTTGCTGTCTTCAATCATTTTATCTATTGACTCTTTTTCAATTCGTGTCATTAGTGGGCTGAATTTATTAATTTGATGATCTAGCAGAGGGGTTTGTAAGTCATCCCAAACTAATTCGCCGCAGTTTAAAAATGTTTCTGCTTGTTTAACCAGTTCAGGTAACACTGGTTTTAGGTAAATACACAAAGACCGAAACGCGTTAATGCCGGCGGTGCACACTTGTTGAACCTCATCAAGCTTGTCAGGGTCTTTGATTAAAATCCACGGTTTGTGTTCATCAATGAATTGATTGGCTTTGTCGGCCAGCGCCATAATGTCGCGCATGGCTTGTGAAAATTCACGCTTTTCATAACGTGCAGCGATGCCATCGGCGGCATTGGCAAATTCTTGATGCAACTCGGGCGCGGCGCTTTTGTTGGCTAATGTATTGTCAAAGCGCTTGTTAATAAAACCCGCGCAACGTGACGCAATATTGACCATTTTACCAACCAAATCAGAATTAACGCGCGCGGCAAAATCCTCTAAATTCAGATCCATGTCCACCACCGATGAACTCAATTTAGCGGCAAAATAGTAGCGTAAGTACTCAGGGTTTAAATGTTCTAAATAGGTTTTAGCCATTACGAATGTGCCACGTGATTTAGACATTTTCGCGCCATCAACGGTTAAAAATCCGTGCACAAATACGGCATTGGGTTTGCGGTAGTTTACGGCCTCTAACATCGCAGGCCAGAACAAGGTATGAAAACGTACAATGTCTTTGCCCACAAAGTGATAGAGCTCTGCATCACTGTCTGCTTGCCAATATTTATTCCAGTCGTCACCACTGTTATCACAGTGAATTTTGTGACTGGCCATGTAACCAATTGGGGCATCGAGCCAAACATAGAAGTACTTGCCAGGCGCACCGGGGATTTCAAAACCCCAATAAGGCGCATCACGACTAATATCCCAATCAATCAGACCCGCTTCAAACCATTCATCGAGCTTGTTGCTTATTTCGGGTTGTAGCGCACCAGAGTCTTTCCATTCGCTTAACATCGACTCAAACTCGCTTACTTTAAAGAAGTAGTGCTCACTTTCTTTTTCAATCGGCGCGTTGCCTGATAGAACGGAATAGGGATCAATTAAATCCGTGGTGTCGTAAGTGGCACCACAAATTTCACAATTATCACCATATTGATCAGTGCTTTTACATTTGGGGCAGGTGCCTTTAACAAAGCGGTCTGGCAAGAACATGCCTTTTTCTTCATCAAACGCCTGTTTAATGGTTTTGACTTCTATATGGCCATTGGCTTTCAGGCGATTATAAATATCGGCACTGATTTTCTGGTTTGCTTGGTGGTGCGTGCCAGTGAAATTGTCTACGCCAATATGGAAGCCATTGAGTGATTCAATATGGTCGGCTTCAACATCTGCGATTAATTGTTCAGCACTAATGCCTTGTTTTTCAGCGCCAAGCATAATCGGTGTGCCATGTTGATCATCGCCGCCAACAAAGGTAACGTTATTGCCACGCATTTTTTGGAATCGAACCCAAATATCAGCTTGCAGAAAGCCAACCATATGGCCTAAGTGCAGCGCTCCGTTTGCGTATGGCAGAGCGTAGGTAACGAGTATTGAACGTGGCGAATTAGTAGATGACATTGTCAGGGAAAATGGTCGAACAAGGTAGCAGCTTAATAGCGCGTTAATGTACCTGTTTTCGCTAGGCTTAACAATGAAATTAGGCGTTTACAGGCTGTTAGTGACGGCCGTTTTTTGATTGCTATTGACGGATAAGGTCTTCTAAGCCTAGGCCTGTTAGCTTTTTGATATTGCTGATTACGTAATACAAAGCAAACATGGTGATGACCATACAAGGTAGCACAATCACAGGGTAGCTGTATAAGCTCATCGTGCCAAGCTCACTGTTGAATGCTTCGGTGCCGCTTGGGCTTACAACAATCCATTTCGCGAGTAAATAATTGAGTATTGCGGACAGAATAAAAGAACTTGCCAACATCCACGTTGCTTTAACCATTATTTGGTCAAATTCACTTTGCTTATTTTGTTTGGCTAAATGCTCCGCCACTTTTTCAGTTTCCATTATTGCGTCGTTATATAAAAAGGTACGCACTAACGGATATTTAGTATAGGTGGACAGTACCGTTGCTATCGCAATCACGCCCGGGATCAGCGCTTCCTTGATGGCGATGTATTCTTTGGGGAGTTTTAATAAGCCAATGCCACCGGTTAATAAAATACTGATAAAACCAAGCGCAGGCACAAAGCTGATTTTTTTGTTAGTAATAAACTCCCAGATTGCCACACTTAACGGTAAACTTAAGGCCAGTACAAGAGCCCAATTAGCTCCTAGCATATCTGCTCCGCTGAGTTTTTTAAGAATCAGTGTGGGGATAATGATGCATACGACTAAATCGATAAATAAGCGATTTGAGTTAGACTTTTTCTTAGTTTGCGAATTACTTGCCGCAGTGGGCGTTGAGTTGTTCGCAGTGTCTGTTTCAGATGACATAGGAGCTAATATAGGCTAATTATGGGCTGGTTTAGTTCGAGTTTAATTTAGAATGAAAAACGTAGGCCAACAGAAACAGTTTCGATGTCTGCTTCAATGTCGTCTTCTTCAATATCAATCGAGCTGTACTTAGCCGTGATACCGATGTTCTCTGTGATGAAAAATTGAGCACCCGCACCGACGCTTGTGCCTTGATCTAATGCTGGTGTGCCAATGTTTGCGTTCAGCTCAAAGCGATCTGTAACATTCCAGCGGACACCGACTTCACCACCACCAGACGTTACATCATCTTCAACAGAGCCTAAAAATGGGCTTGAAGCGCTTAACTCATCTTGTCTCGCACGCGCAAGGCCATAAAGCTGTGCATTACCGACTTCAAAAGCCAAGCCGATTGCTAGCGTTGAAATACTGTCTTCGAGAGTCGAGTTCAAAGCCGCGTCACCTTCGAGTTCAAAGCGCGATGCTTGAAAAATAAACACGCCAAGCTCCAAACTACCAGTTATGGCGAAACCATCCAGATCGGCACTGGCTGAGATTGTATCGTCAGATACTTCTAAATCGCCAGATGCGACATATTCAGCTTCGATATAGGTGAAGCTTGGTGCTTTAGCATGAGCTGTGATTGAAGCGAATAGGGCGGTGAAGCACAGCAGGACTGGTAGAACGGTAGATCGTTGGGCAACTTTCATGGGTAATTTCTCTTTATTTGGGCTCGATTCGAGTTTTCGAACTAAATTTTTAGT
>CAZOBR010000049.1:0-16664 GCA_964578035.1 uncultured Gammaproteobacteria bacterium | reverse complement strand
GATTAGGCAACATTATGAAGCAGGCGCAAGCCATGCAAGAGAATATGCAAAAAGCCCAAGCTGAGCTGGCCAATATGGAAGTTACCGGTGAGTCCGGTGGTGGCATGGTCAAATTAGTAATGACTTGCCGCTATGATGTGCGCAGTGTCAATATTGACTCAGAATTAGTAGGCGATGCAGATGATAAAGACATTCTTGAAGACTTAATCGCCGCCGCGATGAACGATGCGGTTCGCAAAGTCGAAAAAACCAGCCAAGAAAAAATGGCCGGTTTAACCGGTGGTATGAATATTCCAGGTATGGATATGTCTAACTTTAAAATGCCGTTTTAATTCCAACTTTGAATTAAGCGGAACTTCCTAATGGCAACGTCAAACGCAATTGAAGCATTAAAAAACGCGCTTAAGGTCTTGCCGGGAGTCGGGCCAAAGAATGCGCAGCGTATGGCGTTTCATTTAATGGAGCGAAATCGGGATGGCGCTAAGGAAATTGCAGACGCACTTAACCATGCGCTTGAAACCGTCACGACTTGCGAGCGCTGCAATACATTCTGCGAAAGCACTGTATGCGATATCTGCACATCAGAAAAGCGTGACAAAGCTTTGTTGTGTGTGGTTGAAACACCGGCTGATTTGCAAGCAATTGAACAAGTGGGCGCATATCAAGGCCTGTATTTTGTTCTAATGGGTAAATTGTCGCCATTAGAAGGCATTGGCCCTGAAAAATTAGGCTTTAAACGGTTAAACAATTTGGTCGCAAATAATGAAATCAAGGAAGTCGTTATAGCCACCAATATTACTGCCGAAGGTGAAACTACTGCCGACTATACCCAGCAGATGCTAGCGCCCTTTGGCGTTAAAATTACACGGTTAGCACGTGGCGTTCCGGTTGGCGGCGAGCTAGAGTATATGGATCAGCGTACGCTGGCAGCAGCATTTAAAGACCGACGAATTGCGCAAGACTAAGTAATTTAAACTAAGTAGTTTGAATTTGGTTTATTTGATAGGCGCAAATAAAGTCATTTTCGGTCATTCCGTTAACCGTATGAGTACTGTAGCGTAACTTGCAGCGGTTGTAGCTGAGTTCTATGTCGGGGTGATGGTTATGTTCGTGCGCAACGTCAGCAACCTGATTAATAAATACCATTGTTTGATGAAAATCTTTAAATTTAAAAGTACGGCATAGCTCATTTTCCGTCGCACAATATTGCCATTGCGGCGTGTGTTGTCGTAAAAGCTCGACTTCATATAAGTTTAATGGCGATTCATTGCTAGAATAAGCACGGCACTGTTTATTGATTAGCGGGTTCATAGTATCCTCGGCGTTTATCTGACGACAATACTAACCGCAAAAATCAATGCGGTAAACGGAGAGCTTCTTTGCCACAACATCATAATGCCTGGGTCTGGATGGATCTTGAAATGACCGGTCTAGACCCTAAGAAAGATCGTATTATTGAAATGGCGACGATTATTACCGATGGTGATCTGCGAACCATTGCCGAAGGCCCAGTCATTGTTATTCATCAAGAACAAGAATTGCTTGATGGTATGGATGAATGGAACACGCGTACTCACACCCGTACGGGCTTGATAACCAAAGTGAAAACCTCCCGGGTAACTGAACGTCAAGCGGAGATCGAAACGCTCGATTTTATTCAACGGCACACGCTGAAAAACCGTGCACCGTTGTGTGGAAATAGTATTTGCCAAGACCGACGCTTTTTATATAAATACATGCCAGAGCTAAGCGATTGGCTGCATTATCGTAATATCGATGTCAGTTCATTTAAAGAAGTTGCCAGGCAATGGTCGCCGAGTATTTTGAGTGGTTTTGAGAAACGCGCAAGTCATCAAGCACTTGATGACATAAAAGAGTCAATTGAAGAACTAAAATATTATCGAGATAATTTGATTCAACTTGATACCGATTTTGATGATTACTGATTAAATCATATTGCGTTCTTCAAGAATCTTACGCGCAACTCTAAAGCACTCCACGCCTTGTGTACCCATCGAGAGCCATACACAACGATATATCTTACATACCAATTAATAACAGCTTTATCTTATTTCTGTTGCACTACTTTTGCTGCTCTAAAGCCCAATCAATATGTTCCCGTACTAATTCGGAGACTTCGTCACGACGCTTTTCAAGACTTTGAACTATTTCGTTTGAAGGTTCGGCATTACCTAGGGCTACGGCAATGTTCCGTAGCCACGCCTGATAACCAATTCTTCTAATTGCGGTGCCTTCGGTTTTTTTTAGAAACTCTTGTTCGCTCCAATTAAAAAGCTCAAGCAGTTTAATATCGGTTAGTTCTGATCTCGGACTGAAATCGGGTTCTTTGCTGGTTTGTGCAAATTTGTTCCAAGGGCACACAAGCTGGCAGTCATCACAGCCGTAGATTCGATTGCCGATTTTGCTGCGTAGCTCTTCTGGAATAGCGGTTTTTAATTCGATGGTTAAATATGAAATACACAATCGCGCATCCACTTGATAGGGCGCGATAATTGCTTGAGTAGGGCAAATATCAATGCATTTGGAGCATGAGCCACAGTGGTTAGTCGATTTTTCGTCGATGGGTAGCTCTAGATCGACATACAGTTCGCCTAAGAAAAACCATGAGCCCGTTTTTGAGTCGAGCAAGTTACTGTGTTTACCGATCCAGCCTAGGCCAGCTTTTTCGGCCAGTGCTTTTTCCATCACTGGCGCACTGTCAGTAAAGGCGCGATAACCAAATACGCCTATTTCTTGATTAATGCGTTTGGCTAATTTTTGTAAGCGATTGCGCATTACTTTATGGTAGTCGCGCCCGAGCGCGTAGCGCGATATATAGCCAATATTGTCGTGCTGTAGTATTTCTTCAGCTTGGTCTATATTTGCGGGTGCATAGTCCATACGCACACTAATAATGCGTTTTGTGCCGGCCACCAAATCGGCAGGTCGCGTTCGTTTATGGCCGTGCTTGTGCATATAATCCATCTCGCCGTGCATGCTGTTATCAAGCCATTTTTGTAGATGCTGTTCATGCTCTGCTAAATCGGTGCCGGCAATACCAACGGCATCAAAGCCTAAGTCATGCGCCCATTGTTTAATATGTTGCGCCAGCTGATCAAGTTTTTGCAGGCTTAAATTATCCGCTGTGTTTGAGTTGGTAGACGAGACTGTCATAATAGGCGAATGATACCTGACTCTGATTTATGCTGTGAACGATAATATTACTTTTAGCTGTGACTCTGTGCTGGATACGCAACGCGCAGGTGAGTCCATTGCTGCGCAACTGAGCTTCCCTAGTTGTGTTTATTTGCAAGGGGGGTTGGGTGCCGGCAAGACCACCTTATGCCAATCAATCATTCATGCCTTTGGTTACCAAGGCTCAGTAACCAGCCCAACCTATAATTTAGTACAAGAATATGCGGTACAGCAGGGCATGATCTACCATATGGATTTGTATCGCATGGAAGACCCCAGCGAACTTGAATTTCTTGCATTAGAAGACTTATGGACTCAGACCAGCCTTTTCTTAATAGAGTGGCCAGACAAAGGTGAAGGCTGGTTGGGCCAACCCACACATCAAATAGATATTAGTCAGTCGGGCACGCAGCGTGAAATCATTTTGAGTAATTGATCTGTTTAACATTGCTTTGCATTTTGTCTATTAAAATTATTGTAGAATTCTTTTCAGTTACTCAAGTAGTGCTTTTAGACGTTTTTAGAAAACACTCGTAACTCCAAAAGGCTACCCTCTTTGGGGCTGACTACTCTTCCAACTTTTTGGTCAGCAAGACTCATGGAATCGGGCTAGTGTACTTACACCCCAACAACGCTAGCCCGATTCTTTTTTTGTCTACTTTTTTAGCCGATAAGGAAATCAAAGAAAGCAATTTAAATATGACTTGATCGTTATAGTTCTCGAAATACGGTCGCAAACCTGTTGTAATCTGTATTTAGTAACTCAACTCAAATAATTGCCAATAAGCTGAACGTGCTTTTTCGTTTAAATCTTAATAAAAACAACGTATTACGGAAATTTTTGCGTGTATCCGTGCTTTTGGTAGTACTGATGGCAAGCATGTTGGCTCTGGGTCAAAGTAGTGATGCTGTTGACAATAATGCAGAGGCTCAGAATCAAGACGTTGTCGATAATATTCGAATTTGGCATTCGCCGAACAATACGCGAATTGTGTTTGATGTGTCGTCCGATGTTCGCCAGTCCATGTTTACTTTACAAAATCCGCTGCGCCTTGTTGTGGATATTCAAAATGGCCGTTTAAATAATAAATTACCAAGTTTAGAGCCGAGCAACGAACATATATCGCGTATTCGCAGCGGTCAGCCTCAAGAAGGGACATTGCGTTTTGTATTTGAGCTTAAAAAGGACTTATTGCCGAGTAATTTTGTACTATCGCCCAACGAGTTGTATGGGCATCGCTTAGTTATTGATTTGGACGAAAAACAGGTCGATCAGTCAAAGCCTGAGTCAGCCGATTCAAATGATGCGCCTGATACGAGTACGCCAATTGTAGAGCCGTTAGAGCAACCCAATTCAGCAAAGGACACCAACTCAGAGTCACGGTTACAAGTTGAGCCAGAATCGGCACCAAAACCAGAGCCAAAAAAACAACTACAGCAACAACAAATAGAATTAAATCAAGTCGCACCACCGATTAAGCCAGCGAGCCAACCCGGTTCGAGTTTGCAGCAAGATAATAAACTGATTGTCGCGATTGACGCAGGGCATGGTGGTGAAGACCCAGGTGCGCTGGGGCATCGTGGTAGTCTAGAAAAAAAACTGACGCTATCGATTGCCAAACGACTTAAAAAGAAAATAGATAAGGACCCAGATATGCAAGCGGTGTTAATCCGCACTGGTGATTATTATATTAAACTGCATCAGCGTCGTCAGATGGCACGTAATCAAGATGCGGACATTTTCGTTTCAATTCACGCAGATGCATTTACACGCAAGTCTGCGCGTGGTTTCTCAGTGTTCGCGCTATCGCAGAGTGGTGCAACCAGTGCGATGGCCAGAGCCTTGGCAGCAAAGGAAAATGCCTCCGATCGTATCGGTGGTGTTAGCTTGGCGGATAAAGATGCTGTGCTTGCGCAAGTGTTGGTGGATTTATCGATGACCAATACAATCAGCGAGAGCGTGAATTTAGGTGGTCGCGTATTAAAAGAGTTAGGTAAGCTGGGTAAGCTACACAGCAAACGTGTTGAACAAGCCGGTTTTGCTGTTTTAAAGTCGCCTGATATGCCGTCTATTTTGGTGGAAACAGGCTTTATCACCAACCCTGAAGAAGAACGTTTATTGCGTTCAAGTAAATATCAAAAGAAGGTAGCAAATGCTATTTATAAAGCGATTGACGAATATTACGAACAAACGCCTTACGTAACGAATCAGCGCTTTGCTAAGGCCAGTTATACGCCGCCCAATACTGCGTTGGGTAAAAAATCGTCAAAGAGCAATGAAGCCCCACGCTACCATGTCGTTAAACGAGGTGATTCTTTATCAAAAATTTCTGCCCGCTACAATGTAACGATTAAGGCACTGAAACGATTGAATAAAACGCGTAAAAATACCGTCTATATTGGGCAAAAAATTAAACTGCCCGCAAATGCGGTAGATAAAAAAGCAGCTGGTAAAAAAGCGATTGTGCATAAAGTAAAAAGGGGTGATAGCTTGTCCGAACTTGCGCAAAAATACGATGTGACAATCAACGCAATTATGTCGCTGAATAAGCTCAAGAAACCAACTATTTTTATTGGTCAGCGAATCAAAATTCCATGACAGATATGTCTAACATAAGTAGCCGAATTCACTCACTAGACCCGCGTTTAATTAATCAGATTGCTGCTGGCGAAATTATTGAGCGCCCGGCGTCTATGCTTAAAGAGCTAGTTGAAAACGCCTTAGACGCGGGTGCTAGCAGTATTGATATTGAGGTAGAGAATGCCGGTGTTAAACGTCTAAAA
Organism: uncultured Gammaproteobacteria bacterium; assembly: GCA_964578035.1. Classification (GTDB taxonomy): domain Bacteria; phylum Pseudomonadota; class Gammaproteobacteria; order Arenicellales; family Arenicellaceae; genus Arenicella. The sequence continues at coordinate 10,685 of CAZOBR010000049.1, read as the reverse complement.
ATAACGGATAACGGGCATGGTATTTTAAAAGATGATTTAGCCATGGCTTTGTCGCGCCATGCGACCAGCAAAATTGAGAACCTAGATGATTTAGAGCAAATCGCAACATTGGGTTTTCGCGGTGAGGCATTGCCGAGTATTGCCTCAGTCACGCGTATGTCGATTACTTCGCGCGAGCAAAATGCTGATCAAGCATGGCAGGTATCAAGCGATGGCAATAATCAAACAACGGCGCCTAGCCCCGTTGCGCACCCAGTGGGAACAACGATTGAAACGCGCGATCTTTTTTATAACACACCAGCGCGTCGTAAGTTTCTGCGCACTGATAACACCGAGTTCAAGCACCTTGATCAAATTGTTCGGCGCATGGCGCTGTCTCGCTTTGATGTCGCATTTAAGTTGCAGCACAACGGCCGTGTGATTCTTCATTTGCCGGCCGTGCCGCACGATGATCCACGGCGCTTGAAAATGGTCTGTGGTGATAATGTGCCGGACAATAGTGTGTACTTTTCAGAAGAGCGCGAAGGCATGCGATTATCAGGTTGGGCAGGCTTGCCGAGTTTTTCGCGCAGCCAAGCCGATATGCAGTATTTCTTTTTAAATGGTCGTTTAATTCGCGATAAAACGATTATTCATGCGGTTAGGCTTGGTTACCAGGATGTGTTGTTTCATGGCCGCCACCCAATATATGTCTTGTATTTAGAGATGGATCCTGCAGGCGTAGATGTTAACGTGCACCCAACTAAGCATGAAGTGCGCTTTCGAGATTCGCGTAGCGTACACAGTTTTGTGTTTAGAAGTTTACAACGCACGGTCGGCGCTAGCGCAGGTGAGGTGGGCAGCCTGCAAGTGGATGCCGAGCATGGCGCGGCAATCCCGCAGCCGATTAACCCCAATTCATCATTGACCGAACAAACACCGATACGCTACCCAGCGGGTTACCTGACAGGTCATCAAAGTACCGAGCGTATGACTCCGGATCAGGTGCGCGAACAAATTAGTGGTTATCAGACTATTGCTGAGTCTGCGTTTCGTGCTGATCCTATTCCTCATGCATCAAACGTGGTGTCTGGCCACCCATCGGATGACAGCGCTGAGCATCAGAACGATAGCGTGATACCCCCCATGGGTTACGCACTTGCACAACTGAAAGGTGTTTATATCTTAGCGGAAAACGAAGCAGGCCTTATTTTGGTTGACATGCATGCCGCGCATGAGCGCATCACCTATGAGCGTCTTAAAAAAGATATGGACGCCGCCGTCTTGGTGCAACAATCCTTATTAGTGCCCGTTACGATACGCGTCAGCGAAACTGAAATAATGGCTTGGCAACAACAGCAAGATCTATTCACGAAACTTGGCTTAGAAGTCGAACAGCTTGATAGTGAAGTGTTAGTGGTTCGAAGTGTGCCAGAAATGTTAGTGCAGGGTGATGTCTCACAATTAGTGCGCGATGTTTTGTCTGATTTAGTCGCGCACGATTACAGTAGTCGAATTGAAGAAACCATGCATGAAATTTTATCGTCAATGGCTTGTCATGGTTCAGTGCGAGCAAATCGCGTGCTGTCAATTGCTGAAATGAACGCATTGCTTAGAGATATGGAGCGCACAGAACGCAGTGGTCAGTGTAACCATGGGCGACCTACTTGGGTGCAAATGTCTTTAAGCCAGCTTGATGGCTGGTTTAAGCGTGGGCAGTAGTTTGCGTTCAACGACGCAAAGACCGGCACTCAGGTAAGTGGTTTTGAAATACATGCCTTCAGAGATCCCTGTTGTATGTCTAATGGGGCCAACCGCAACCGGTAAAACGGATGCGGCTGCGCAGCTGTTTGAGGAATTTGATGCGGAAATTATCAGCGTTGATTCTTCGTTGGTTTACCGAGACATGAATATCGGCACGGCTAAACCCGATGCTGATTTTTTAGCACAATACCCGCATCATTTGGTGGATGTGCGTCATGCCAACGACACTTATTCGGTTGCTAATTTTTATACAGACTGCACAACGCTAATTTCGAAAATCATCGCCAACGGCAAAGTGCCGATATTAGCTGGTGGCACCATGTTTTATTTTAATGCCTTAGAACAGGGCTTAAGTGAATTGCCACAGGCCAATGCCGAATTGCGTGCTCAGATAAATAATGACGCCAAAATTAACGGTTGGGCTGTAATGCATCAGCGTTTAGAGGCGATTGACCCTAATAGTGCAGCGCGAATCAAGCCTGGTGATACGCAACGCATTCAACGCGCATTGGAGATTGTATTAGAGTCAGGCAAGACAGTTGCTGAACATAATGTAATGCGTAAACCGCGTATTGAGAATCCATTGTATAAAATAGCCCTGTCATTTTCAGACCGGAGTGTATTGCATCAGCGAATTGAGCAACGATTTGATATAATGCTAGATCAAGGCTTGCAAACTGAAGTAGAAGCATTATTGGCAAATGGTGTAGACCCTTCGGCACCGTCTATGCGAATGATTGGTTATCGACAAATGCTTGAATTTTTGCAAGATGACCTTAGTTATCATGACATGAGGCAAAAAGGCATCGCGGCAACACGCCAACTTGCGAAACGACAACTGACATGGCTTAGAAATCAAAGTAATGTGCTCTGGTGGGTCGATTATGGCCTGAAAGAGAAAAAATTTGATCTTTTGAGCAAGCTAATGCGTCAAATATTGACGCATCTGTAATAATACTAGATTATAATTTACCTGATTGGGGGCCTTATTAGGCTCGTGTTGGATGAATTACGAAAATGAATAGCTAAAATACGCTGATGATGAGCGGAGAATAATAATGGCACAAAATAAAGGAACAGCATTGCAAGACCCATTTCTAAACGCACTTAGAAAAGAACGAATTCCTGTTTCTATTTACTTAGTAAACGGTATTAAACTACAAGGCCAAGTTGAGTCGTTTGACCAATTTGTAATTGTATTGCGCAATACTGTTAATCAAATGATTTACAAGCACGCGGTATCGACTGTTGTGCCTTCAAAAGCCGTTCGTTTTGATTACGACGAAAACGAATAAGTTTTTAGTTGAAAATACAACTGGGCTCAGCGCCTGAAGCTTTTGAGTACGTCTGAATAGCCACTAGCAAACTAATCATAATTGTTCGAACTCGCAGAATCCAAAGCTGAATCGAAAGCGCTAATACTCTATCAACGAGATTCGTCGCAAGAAGATCACGAAGTCTTAGAAGAAATTAAACTCCTCGCAGGCTCTGCGGGCGCAGTGGTGGCTGACACTATCACTGCTTTTAGGCGATCGCCCGATCCATCAACCTATATCGGGAAAGGCAAGGTTGAAGAAGTTAAACGCTATGTAGAGTCTGATCAAATAGAGTTAGTTATTCTTAACCACTCAGTCAGCCCAATTCAAGAACGAAACCTAGAACGTGCTTTAAAAGTACGTGTGCTTGATCGCACTGGTTTAATTCTGGATATTTTTGCACAACGTGCCAGCAGTCATGAGGGTAAGCTGCAAGTCGAGTTGGCACAATTACAGCATATCTCAACGCGTTTAGTGCGTGGCTGGACTCACCTTGAGCGCCAAAAGGGTGGTATTGGTTTGCGTGGTCCTGGTGAAACACAGCTCGAGACTGACCGTCGGCTAATTGGCCACCGAATTAAAGCACTGAACAAACGTTTGGCAGTGGTATCAGCGCAACGCCAACTAAGGCGTAAATCACGCGCAAAAGTGCCAGTGCCTACGGTGTCGCTAGTGGGGTATACCAATGCTGGCAAATCGTCGTTGTTTAATCGCATCACAAACTCGGATGTTTATGCGCAAGATCAGCTTTTTGCAACACTCGATACAACCATGCGACGTGTTGAATTAGAAGAATTTGGCACCACAATATTATCCGACACAGTTGGATTTATTCGCGACTTACCGCACTCACTGGTAGAAGCTTTTCATTCAACTTTAGAAGAGGTTAGTAATGCGCAAGTGTTGCTGCATGTGGTCGATGTTGTCAGTTCGCAACGTGAGCAATGTATTAGTGAGGTCAATAAAGTTCTTGCTGAAATTGAAGCTGCTGATATACCGACTATTATGGTATTTAACAAGATTGACCTAGGCGATAATGTTGCCAAAGTTAAACGCAATAATAACGGTTTGGTTGATAAGGTGTGGGTGTCGGCTCATAATGGTAATGGCATTGATCTATTGCTTGATGCGATTACTGAACAACTATCGTTATTGCACACGCGTTGCCGTTTAATCTTGCCAGCCAGTAATGGTAAATTGCGAGCCGCGCTGTATCAGAAGTCGTTGGTTAAGCAAGAAAACATTGCTGAAGATGGTTCGTTTGAATTTGAACTTGAACTATCAACTGCCGATTTTGGTTGGTTGAAAAAACAACAAAACATAAATGCCCTTGAACATTTGTAAAGTGCGTTTTTTAAAGAATATTGACAAATAAAGCCTGTAAAATAAAGTCTGTAAAACAAGCGTTTATCTGAATAAATCATTTTTAGTAGTCTAAACAATTTGCATCACCTGCTTTTGGGGTAAGTTTGTTAGACTTTAATACTAGAATCTCTATTAACACTTAATCTCTTTGGAGAAATAAATCATGCCTTGGAATGAACCTGGCTCTGGTGGCGGAAACTCAGGGGGCAATAAAGACCCTTGGGGTAATGGCAATCGTGGCCGTAACAACTCCGAACTCGACGATATAATCGACAATGTCCGCAAACGCTTCGGCGGTGGTGGTCGCTCAAGCAATAATGGTAAACCGAATAAAGGTTTGTTTTCTCCATTTTTGATCTTTATTGTCTTCGCCGGAATTTACTGGGCGACCCAATCTTTCTATCAAGTAGATGAAGGTCATCAAAGTATTGAATTGCGTTTTGGTAAATTCAAGCAAACGGTTGGCGCTGGTCTACAATTTATTGCTTGGCCGTTAGAAGAAAAAATCGTTATCGATACGCAAGAAGTACGAACCGTTGAAGTCGGTTATCGCGGCAGCTCAAGCGAAATTAAAGAAGCTCTGATGCTGACACGTGACGAAAACATTGTCGATGTTACGATGGCGGTTCAATACACGATTAAATCTATCGAGGACCTCGTATTCAATGTCGGTGATTTAAGTTACCGCGATGGTTTAGATCGGGTTGTGCGCAGCGCCACAGAAAGCGCGTTGCGAGAAGTGGTTGGTGGAACGAACATGGATGATTTGCTAACCACAGATCGCCCAGTTGTTGATACAAATACTAAATCACTATTACAGGACATCCTAAACCTCTATGAATCGGGTATTAATATCGAGTCAATTGAGATTCAAGATGCGAAGCCACCACTGCAAGTGCGCGATGCCTTCGACGACGTGGTAAAAGCGGACCAAGACCAAGAAACGCTGGTTAACCAGGCAGAAGCGTATGCCAAAAGCTTAGTACCAAATGCCCGTGGTCAAGCCGAGCGAATTTTGCAAGAAGCCGAAGCTTATAAGTCTAAGATTGTTGCGGATGCAACCGGTGAAGCTGAGCGTTTTAGTAAGATTCTGACGGAGTATCAAAAAGCCCCGCAAATTACTAAAAAGCGTTTATACATTGAAACAATGGAGTCGGTTATTGGCAATACCAGCAAGGTGTTAATTGATCAAAACTCCAATAGTGGCAATAGCTTAATGTATTTGCCAATCGATAAGATTTTAGAAAATAATGCAAAACGCAGCGTCAGTTCAAATAGTAAGGGCAGTGATCAAGTACTCGGTAATAGTAGCCAGCCGTCATCACTGTCTGAGCCTGTAAATACAAGCCGTAGAGGAGGTCGATAATGAAATCAGAAAACTTTTTCATGGGGCTAACAATCTTAATTGTTGCGCTGGTTGTGTTCTTTGCGAGTTCAGTGTTTACCGTTAATCAATGGGAACGCGCTCTAAAGTTTAAATTTGGTGAGTTCTCTGGCGAAGAAATTCAGCCAGGCATTAATTTTAAAATTCCATTTATTAACACCATTGAAAAATACGATGTACGTATTCAAACAATGGATAGAGCGCCAGAGCGCTTTATTACAGTTGATAAGGAAGAGCTGCTAGTAGATAGCTTTGTTAAATACAAAATTACTGATTTGCAGAAATATTTTAAGACGGTTAAAAATCGCGCCAAAGCAGAAAATCGCTTAGAGCAAAAAATTAACAATAGTCTTAAGGAGCAGATCGCCAAACGTACCATTAGCGATGTGGTCGCGGGTGATCGCGTTAAAATTATGAGTTTTGTGCAACAAGCAGTGGAGAGCGAAGCCGCATCAATTGGCTTAGATTTGGTTGATGTACGCCTAAAGCGTGTTGATTTAGCCGATGAAATTCAAGCAAACGTATTTCGACGCATGCGTTCTGAACGCGAACGTATTGCGAATGAGAATCGTGCTGAAGGTAAAGAGAAATCCATTGCTATTCGTGCTAACGCGGATCGCACCAAGATTGAACTAGTTGCGCAGGCCGAACAAAAAGCGCAGTTTATTCGTGGTGATGCGGACGCGACTGCAACTAAAATTTACGCTGACTCATTTGGTCAAGATACTGGCTTTTACGAGTTCTACCGTAGCCTAAATGCGTATAAAACAACCTTTAATTCGTCAGGTGATTTGATTATTTTGGATCCTAAATCTGACTTCTTTAAGTTCTTTAACTCGCAAACACGTTAATTCGTTAGCTAATGGCAGTAACGTTTAATATCGTTACTGCCATTGCATTGAATAATAATTTTTCTGCGCAATATTCTGTTATCGCGCGGTTGATATGAGTATAATCTCTCGGTAATTAACGAGACTCTTTTGTTAAAGAAGGCGACCCAAATGGTCAATAACGCTAACTGGCTGTTACCAGAAGGTGTTGAAGAAATTCTGCCAGACGAGGCAGCAAAGTTAGAAACATTGCGGCGCACTGTTTTAGATAACTTGAATGCCCGTGGCTTTGCGCTAGTCATGCCACCCGTCATGGAATTTGTTGATTCTTTACTCACTGGAACAGGTGAAGAATTAGACACCCAAACCTATAAATTTATGGATCAGCATACACACCGCATGCTGGGTATTCGTGCGGATATGACACCGCAAATTGCTCGTATTGACGCCCATTATTTATCAGCTAATGAAGTCAATCGTCTTTGTTATGCTGGCACGGTTTTACGCACCCAGCCCGCGCAAATGGGGGGGCAACGAGAGTTGTTACAAGTGGGTGCAGAAATCTTTGGTGTGGCGGATGAAAGTGCCGATATCCGTATTATTGAAGCAATGCTCGAGACATTAAAGCTCAGCAATGCAAAACAAGTAACATTAAGCCTTGGGCATGTTGGAATTTATCGAGCCTTGCTGCAATCTCAAGAACTAGAGAGTATCAACGAACAGCAATTGCGTGATGTGCTATTGCGCAAATCAACACCCGATTTACTAAATCTGAATGACACATTTGATACTCAGCCATTTCAGCAGTTACTAACTTTGCAAGGCGACGCCAGTGTGCTGCAGACAGCACAGTCAGCTTATGAAAATGTGGAGGGTGTTGCGAGATGTTTAGACCAATTAAGCACAGTTATCGCGCACTTTGAAAAAAACGCACCTGAGGCAAATCTGCATATTGATTTAGCCGATGTGGCGGGATACAGCTACCATACTGGCCTGAAATATTCAGCGTATGTCGATGGCCGTGGTCGAACGGTTGCTAAAGGTGGTCGATACGATCGCATTGGGGAGCAATTTGGTCGAGCGAGGCCCGCAACTGGTTTTAGTGCTGATTTAAAATCATTAGTTAAGCTAGGCTAATATAAAGCCAAAATAAAAGTAAGCCAAAACAATATAAAACAACAACATAAATAAGATATGAGTAAGAAAGTAATAGTCGTGGGCACGCAGTGGGGCGATGAAGGCAAAGGCAAAATTGTTGACCTGTTAACCGAAACCGCTAATGTTGTTGTACGATTTCAAGGCGGCCACAATGCCGGTCATACCTTAGTGATCGAAGGAAAGAAAACGGTATTACATTTAATCCCATCGGGCATTTTACGCGAAGGCGCACACTGCTTAATTGGTAACGGTGTTGTACTTGCACCAGACGCTTTATTTAAAGAAGTAGACGAGCTTGAAGCCAATGGAGTGCCTGTGTCTGAACGCCTTGGCATCAGCGAAGCGTGCCCATTGATTTTGCCGCACCACATTGCCCTAGACCTTGCGCGTGAAGCCAAACGTGGCAAAAAAGCCATTGGCACCACTGGCCGTGGTATTGGCCCAGCATATGAAGACAAAGTCGCGCGGCGGGGTTTACGTTTAGGCGACTTAGTGTTTGATAATCGCTTTGCCGAAAAACTAGCAACGGTTATGGAATACCATAACTTTGCATTAAAAAATTATTACGGTGTCGATGAATTGGATTATCAGCAAGTGCTCGATCAAACACTGTCATACAAAGAGCGATTAACGCCATTAACCGTTGATGTGACTCAATTGCTAGACGATTACACAGCGCAAAATCGACCAATGATGTTTGATATTGACCACGGCACATACCCTTATGTTACGTCATCAAATACATCGTCGGGTTCGGCTGCTGCGGGCAGCGGTGTTGGTCCCAATGCGTTTGATGAAATACTCGGCATTGTTAAAGCCTATACCACTCGAGTGGGTGCGGGGCCGTTTCCAACCGAGTTAGCTTGCGAAGTAGGTCAGCACCTTGGTGAAAAAGGTCATGAGTTTGGTGCAACTACTGGGCGTTCGCGTCGTTGTGGTTGGTTTGATGCGGTGCTAATGCGCCGTTCGCGTCAAGTCAACGGCTTAACGTCACTCTGTGTGACTAAGCTTGATGTGCTTGATGGTTTAGATGAATTGAAAATATGTAATAGTTATAACTACCAAGGCCAAGAGCTGAGTGTTGCACCGATCGGTGCTGACGCACTCGAGCAATGCGAGCCTATTTATGAAACGATGCCGGGCTGGTCAGAAAACACCCAAGGCATTACCGACTTTGCGCAGCTACCAAAAGCGGCGCAAAACTACGTAGCACGCATGGCTGAACTCGTCGGCGTGCCAATTGATATTGTTTCAACAGGGCCTGACCGTGCTGAAACAATTGTATTAAGAGATCTTTACGCGGCTTAAAACGCTTAGTGAAAGACTTAGGATTAGAACGGAATTTGAGAAAGAAAAATAATAAGAAAACAAATAGAAAACATAAGCGCTTAAGCGCTGACATTGTTATTAAATTTTTAACGCAGCGCAATGAGCCTGCAAACACCAAGTCCATAGCCGAAACCTTAGGGCGAATCGGCAAGGAAGGACGCCAAGAAACATTTGAAATGCTTGAGCGCTTGCGTGACGAAGGGAAAGTCACGCAATTGAGCAAGCATCGCTGGGCGATGAAGCACGCAATTCAAGAGCATAGAGGCCGCATAGTTGGTCACGTTGATGGCCATGGTTATGTGCTAACGGATCAGACTAAAGAAAAGGTATTTCTGCGCTCACATGAAATGAGTGAAGTGCTGCACAATGATATTGTTAATGTGCGCATAGTGGGTCGCGACCGTCGGCAAAAGTTGTTTGGTCAAATTATTAACGTGGTTGAACGCGGCAACGATATTGTTGTTGGTCGCTATTTTTACGAGAGTAATCTGCACTTTGTCGTGCCGGATGATCAACGCATTGGTCAGGATATTTTTATTTTACCGGAACACACGGCAGGTGCTCAGTCTGGACAAGTTGTTTCAGCAAAGATTACCAAAAATCCTAGCAAGAACTTTCAGCCCGTTGGCGAGATTATTGAAGTGCTGGGTGATTATTTAGCACCTGGTATGGAAATTGAAATTGCGATTCGCAAGCATCAGCTACCACACCAGTGGCCAGACAGTGTTGAGAAGCAAATTAAAGGATTTTCTACAGAAGTGTCTGATAGTGACTTTCAAGGGCGCAAAGACATACGTAACCTACCGTTAGTAACGATTGATGGTGAAGACGCACGTGACTTTGATGATGCGGTTTATTGCCAACCATTGAAAGGTGGCAAGAGTCGCTTGCTCGTAGCGATTGCCGATGTATCGAGTTATGTCAAAGAAGACAGTCCACTCGATCAAGAAGCATGGCAGCGCGGCACTTCAGTGTATTTCCCGAACAATGTGATACCGATGTTGCCAGAAGTGTTATCGAATGGTTTGTGTTCCTTGAACCCACAGATTAACCGTTTGTGCTTTGTCTGCGACATGGTGATTGACAGTACAGGTGAAATTGAAACTTACGACTTTTATCAAGCGGTTATGTACTCGCATGCGCGTTTAACTTACACGCAAGTTTCGGCGTTAATTGATGGCCAGCCACAAGATTCAGACATTCCCGATGAATTACACAGCGCAATACATGATCTTTATGCTACATCACAATTATTGGGTAAAAATCGACGTAAGACCGGCACCATTGAATTCGAGATTCCTGAACCGCTGATTTTGTTTGATCAAGACCGTAAAATTGACCGGGTAGTCGCACGTGAACGAAACAATGCGCATCGCTTAATTGAAGAATGCATGTTGGCCGCGAATATCTGCGCGTCACTAATGTTAGACGATTCAAACCTAGCTGGTATTTACCGTGTTCATGATGCGCCTGATGAAGATAAAATTGCCGATGCTCGTACTTTTTTACGCCAGTTTAAGTTGTTGCTAGGTGGCGGTGAGGAACCCAGTCCGAAACATT
>CAZOBR010000048.1:0-16704 GCA_964578035.1 uncultured Gammaproteobacteria bacterium | reverse complement strand
CATCGCCCTTACAAGGCGAGGGTCAGAGGTTCAAGTCCTCTAGCACCCACCATTTTAGTTTAATTTGCTGTGACAACAAATTAAACGATGAAGTTTTTTTAAAAAGCTTATGCAGTTTAAAAAAACTTGAAAAGTTTTGAAGTGTTTCGCGGAGCGGTAGTTCAGTTGGTTAGAATACCGGCCTGTCACGCGGGTTCGAGTCCCGTCCGCTCCGCCATTTCAAATAACATAAAAAAGCCCAGCTATTTACGAGCTGGGCTTTTTTTATGTTCGATTTTTATGTTCGATGAGTTTGTATTAATTCTGTTTGTTTAATACACCAATTATTATGAATACGAGCCGATACCCAGAATGACATACGACTCGTATTTGTGTTGTTACTGCAAAATATTTCCTTCCTTATCTAAAATAATCACTTCGCCTAATTTAGCGTCGCGGATTTTTTGTTCAATTTTGTTGCGGTCGCCAATCACTAGCCATGTCATATTGTTTGGCGTGATGTATTGTTTTGCCACGTTATTCACAGTCGGTAAATCAATGCTGCGCAGCTTATTGACATAAGTATCCCAGTAACTTTCGTTTAAGCCATATCTAACTAAAGTTGAAATATCAGAGAGAACAGCGCCAGATGTCTCCCAACGCCCTGGTAGGGTTAGAGTGCGCTTGTCTAATGATCGCGCTAGCTCGTCTGCTTGTGCAGGGTTGGCACCAATAATGCCTGAGAGTTCTTTGTGAATCTCCAGCATCGATTCGGCTGTTTTATCAGTTTGCACTGGCGCGCGCACTACAAATGGTCGTTGCGCTTGAGTGCCTTGAATTGAGCTTCTAGCGCCGTATGCCCAACCTTTATCTTCACGCAAGTTCATATTGATTCGTGAATTAAAACTTGCGCCCAATACTTCGTTAACTAACTGTATTGGCAATTCTTGGTCAAAACCATATTCCGGTAGCAAGCGAGCGGCCATAATTGCCGATTGTTCTGAATCTGGGCGGTCAATTAAATAGATTTTTGGTGCTTTTACTGCATCTACCTTAGTTATATTTTTGCTTGGTACAGCGCCTGCAGGTAGCGCGGATAACGCTTTCTCAGCAGCGGGTACCAGTTCGTCTAAGTCAATATCACCCACCACAATCAACGTGGCATTATCGGCTTTAAACCAAGTCTGGTGATAGGTTTTTAAGTCTTCAACGGTTATCGATGCTACGCTTTGCTCGCTGCCAGAGCCTGAGAACGGTGCAGAGTAGGCATGTTGTTCACCAAACAACAAAGCGGGCAGTAATCTCGAACCAACGCCAAATGGCGATGATTTTTCTTGCGATATTGCAACGATTTGTTGTTCTTTCAAACGATCCAGCTCGTCACTCGGAAACGTTGGGTTTAGAACAATATCAGCAAATAGATTTAACGACGGCGTTAGGTTTTCTTTGAGTGTATCCATTTGTACAACCGAAGAATCTAAACCAGCGCCACTACTAATATTCGTGCCAAGCTCGGCGAGTTTGCTGCTTATTTGTAATGCATCAAGATTCTTTGTGCCTTCGTCCAGCATTTGCATGGTTAAGTCGGCGGTACCAAGTTTGCTGCCTTGGTCTGCAACAAATCCAGCATCAACCAATAATTGCATTTTGATCACGGGTATTGCGTCGCGCTTGGCAAGAATCACCTTAAGACCGTTGCTTAAGGTTGCGCGCTCTAGTTTGTCAAAGCCAACGTTCGGTGCGGCTCCGGCGATCGGTATACCATTGCTGCGGTCAACAGTGCTGGCACTAGTGCTGTATTTGCCGTATGGCAATATACGTAATGTGTATTCACCGTCACTCAACCAATCATTACTAACCTTGATTACGTCTTTAGCGGTTGCATTATTGAAACGTTCGATACTCTTTTTGTATGTGCTTGGGTCACCGCCAAACACTTCGCTGCGGGCAAGAATATCCGATTTGCCGCCAAAGCCACCGATTCGCTCTAAGCCCCGAATAAAGCCAGCTCGTGTGCTGGTTTTTACGCGTTTAAGCTCTGCTTTAGTTGGGCCTTTTTCTAAGAAAGCCGCCATTTCTTCATCAATGGCTTGTTCAATATAGTCAACTTTTTCGGGGTCAATGGCGGACGCAACAATACCGAATAGTCCGCCAATTTCTGAGTTGAATGAAAAGGCGCTAATGTCAGATGCAACCCGCTCGTTGTAAACCAAGCGGTTATAAAGTCGAGACTTTTTATCAGATGACAACACGGCGGATGCCAAGCTTAGATAGTCTGCTTCGGCTGAGCCCCATTCTGGAATATTCCATATTTTGTAAACTCGAGCTTGTGGCACTCTATCGTATTGGGTTTGAACATGCTTGCCCGTGCGCTTTGCAACCCATTTAGATTGTTTTGTTTGCGCAGGGCCGGCGTCAATATGGCCAAAGTACTTTTCAACTAATTGTTTAGCATCTTGAGCCTTGACATCGCCAGCAATCACAATCGTGGCATTAGCCGCGCCGTATTTGGTTTTAAACCACTCATGCACATCATCAACAGACGCTGCATTAAGATCTTCTATTGACCCAATGACACCCCAAGAGTAGGGGTGGCCCTTGGGGTATACGTTTTGCAAAATGGTATCGAATACACGCCCATACGGTTGGTTTTCGCCTTGGCGTTTTTCATTTTTTACCACCGCACGTTGCTCGTCTAATTTAGCGAGATCAATCGCGCCTAGTAAATGCCCCATTCGGTCTGATTCTAACCACAATGTCATTTCCAGCGCGTTTTTGGGTACAACTTGAAAATAATTCGTGCGATCTTGGTTGGTGGTGCCATTCATGCCCGTTGCGCCAACCCGATCAAAGGGTTTAAACCAATCATCATTGTAGTTTTCCGAACCATTGAACATTAAGTGTTCAAACAAATGTGCAAAACCTGTGCGGCCTTCTTTTTCATCTTTTGAACCAACGTGATACCAAACATTTACCGCAACAACCGGCGCTTTATTATCTTCGTGAACAACCAAGGTTAGGCCATTGTTCAGAGTGAATTTAGTAAACGGAATGTCGATATCGCTCGGTTGAGCCGATGCGGTATGCGTAACAGCCGTAAAAATAAAAAGACTTAAAAAGCAAAGCACAGTTTTTTTCATAATTTAAAATGGGATTAAATGGTTTAGGGTTGTCTGATTTGAGTATAGCCTAGCAAAATTGAATCGATTTTTAGTTAACTTATGAACATGAATCAACGTTGCCTGACTATTAGTGTTGTCGTTTATTAGACCGTATTTATTGCGCAATCATCACTATGCCGTTCGATCTTGCATGAAGATTACTTAATCACGCTCTATTTAGGTTAGTTTTCAGCTTTTTTGTGGTGCCGCGCTAGACTATAATACAGTGCTAAAATATTAGAATACCGTTTAATAAGGAACCTTATGTTAACTGAAATTCGTGACCGCTCGTCAGGCGTGTTTGCCTGGGCTATAGCAGCGCTGATTATTATCCCTATGGCGTTTTGGGGCGTGCAAGAATACGCAAGTACCGAAGCCGTGCCAATTGTTGTAGAAGTTGGCGACGAGAAGATATCGCAAAACCAATATCAGCAACAACTTGCTAATGCACAAGCACGTGAACGAGAGCGCAATCCAAACTTGGCGAATAGCGATGTGCTGAATGGTGATTTCTTTAAGCGCCGAGTCTTGCAAGATTTGATTAATCGAGCGGCCTTGCGTGACGTTGCGCAAAAACAAAATTATCGTATTGGTGATCAGCAATTAGCAAAAATCATCAAGGACAGCAGTTTATTTCAAAAGGATGGTAAGTTTGACCAAAACGCCTATGAAACGTATTTGCAATCGCAGTTGTTTTCAAAAAATCAATTCGAGACAAATGTTCGGACTGATAGTCGCCTTAGTCAAGTCACAACAGGCTTTCAGGAGTCCGCACTGGTATTGCCAGACGAAGTTCGCGAGCTACTGGAAATTCAATCAGAAGAGCGCACCTTTGATTTAATTACTATTAACAAGGCAGATTTTGTTGATAGCATTACGGTTACTGATGCCGACATTGAAGAGTATTACAACGGCAATACCGATGACTTCGCAGAACCAGATCGCATGTCGATCAGCTATCTCGAATTGGATATCGACACGCTTGCCGCTGGCGTCACGGTTACCGAAGAAGAAGTACGTGCAGTTTATGAAGAAAATGTTGATAGCTTTGTTTCAAATGAGTCGCGTTCAACGCGCCACATCTTATTAAGCACAGGTGGGTCAGAGAAAGACTCTGATCAGCTTAAAAAAGCCGAGGCATTAGTTGCTGAACTCAGAGGCGGTGGTGATTTTGCGGCTCTCGCAAAAGAAAATTCACAAGACCCAGGTTCGGCAAATAATGGTGGTTCTCTGGGTGATGTAGAGCTTGGGCAAATGGTTCCAGAGTTTGAAGCGGCCACGTTTGATCTAACGGAAGGTGAAATTAGCGACCCAGTTAAAACGCAATTTGGCTATCACATTATTCAAGTGGAATCTATTAATGCCTCAGAACCACAAAGCTTTGAAGAAGTGCGGTTTGATTTAGAGCAAGACGAACGCGACCGTAAAGCGCAAGACGCATTAGCCGATAAGATTGAGCAACTGCGTAACTTGGTGTTTGAACAACCTGACAGCTTAGAAGCAGCGGCAGAAGCACTTGAGCTTGAATTAAAAACAAGCACCTTATTCGCGCGTGATGCTGGTGAAGGCATTGCTGCTAATGAAGCAGTTCGTGCTTTGGCATTCAGTGAACAAGTATTGCAAGACGGTATTAACGCTGAACCAATTGAACTGTCGAGCGATCGCTATATGGCTTTACGCAAGAATGAGTTTGTCGCATCAGCACCAAAACCACTAGCCGATGTGTCGGCGCAAATTAAAAGCATACTGACGGATAAACGTGCAAGTCTGGCGGCTGAAAACCAAGGCGACAGTGTATTGGAAAAAGCTAAAACTGATTGGGCAAGCTTAGCGTCTGATGAATCGGTAAAAATAAGTACTCAAACTGTCTCGATGATTGATAATGAGCGCCAAGTGTCTAATGACGTTTTACGTCACGTGTTAAAAGCACAACTCGAAAACGATGCGCCAACTGTTAGTTCGTTAACAGGCCTTGGTGGTGATTTTCATATTGTGCGTTTATCAAAAGTTGCACCAGGTAACTTGAATTCAGTCAGTGAACAGGTCAAAGATGCAACTCGTCGCTTAGTTGCGCAGCGTAACGGGGCAAGCATGTTGAATAGTTACATTCGTAACTTGAGCAGCACAACAGCGTCTGATATCAACGAAGATTTGCTTTAAACAAGCATTACATTAAACAGGTTCAACATGATTATTAAACCTAAGGTTCGTGGTTTCATTTGCACGAATGCTCACCCTGTTGGCTGCGCTGAAAATGTCGCGCAGCAAACAGTATATATTAAAAGTCAAAGCTTAACCGCAGAGTCAGGCTCACCGAAGAATGTATTGGTTATCGGTTCATCAACAGGTTATGGCTTAGCGTCTCGTATTACTGCAGCGTATGGTTTTGGCGCAAATACCTTAGGCTTCTTTTTTGAAAAGCCACCAACCGAGAAGCGAACTGCGTCTGCTGGTTTTTATAATTCTGCCGCGTTTGAAACACAAGCAAAAGCGGATGGTTTATACGCCAAGAGTATTAATGGTGATGCTTTTTCAAACGAAGCCAAAACTCAAGTGATTGATCTTGTTAAGCAAGATTTTATTAATGCGGGTCTTGGTAAAATTGATTTGGTTGTTTACAGCTTGGCGTCGCCTAGACGAACCGACCCGACAGACGGCGTTACTTACTCATCAACGTTAAAACCAATTGGTGAAGCTTATACTGCTAAAAACTTAAACACCGATACCCAAATTGTTGGTGAAGTAACGGTGGAACCAGCAAGTCAGCAAGAAATTGACGACACAATTAAAGTAATGGGCGGAGAAGATTGGGCGTTGTGGATGAACGCGCTCAGTGAGGCTGGCGTACTTGACGCGGGATGCAAAACTGTTGCATATACCTATATTGGCGATAAACTGACCAAACCGATTTATGGTCATGCAACGATTGGTAAAGCAAAAGAACATTTAGATATAACTGCGGCCGAACTAAATCAAACCCTTGATGTTGACGCGCGTGTGTCAGTACTTAAAGCGGTTGTGACTCAAGCGAGCTCGGCGATTCCAGTGATGCCATTATATTTGTCTATCTTATTTAAAGAGATGAAAGCTGCGGGAACACACGAGGGCTGTATTGAGCAACTGGCGCGTTTATTTACTGAATGTATTTATGCTAATTCGCCGCGCCTTGATGATGATAACCGCTATCGTGTTGACGAGCTTGAACTACGACCAGAAATGCAAGCCAAAATAGAGAGTGCCTGGCCGCAAGTCACAACCGAAAATTTAAATGAACTAAGCGATTTTGCGGCGTACAAATCAGAGTTTTTACGTTTATTTGGTTTTGGCATCGATAATGTTGATTACGATGCCGATGTTAGCCCTGTGGTTGAAACGGAATTCTTATAAGGCTTGAACAAATACTTAACGATTGCAGGTGTTTTAATCGAGCTTGTTAATGCTGAGCAGCAGGGTAGTTTAGAAAGCTTCTACCAAGCATATGCAGTTAATGATGATTTGAGCGCTTCATATAATGATTCATCTACAAATAAGCTAATCGGTACGCGTTTAACAATTGATGCTCAAAGGGATAAGCAAAACGGCCTGTCGTTAACTTGGCATCGAGATGGCTGTGATGGTCAGAATGCTAAAGAACCACTTAGCTACTACCTAGATTTTGTTAAGACAGTCAGCCAGCAACGTTCTTTCCCTGCGGCTAAACAGGGCGCTTTTAATCAAGCCTTGGGCAAAAAAACCAAAACTGTGGTGGATGCCACCGGCGGTTGGGGGGGCGATGCATTGCTTATGTGTATGCAGGGCTACCAAGTAACAGTGATTGAACGCCAGCCAGTTATGGCGCTATTACTAACAGATGCATTTAGCCGTTTAGCTGAATGCGATTGGGCGATTGATAATAACATTTACATTCCGCGAGTTATTTGTGGCAATGCCGCAGATGTTTTCAAACAACAAAGTATTCAGGCAGATTGTGTTTATTTTGACCCCATGTTTCCGCCTAAACGCAAAAAATCAGCTGCGGTAAACAAACAAATGCAATTACTTCATCAGCTAGTTGGCGAAGATACTGACGCAGAAGAGGTGTTAAGTGCGGCACTGAATAATGGTTTTGAACGTGTTGCTGTTAAACGTCCTCATCATGCCAACCCTTTGTTATGTTCACCAAGCACACAGTTTTCGAGTAAATTAGTGCATTATGATGTTTATCTCAAATAGGCTCATTCACGCACAGAATTAAAAAACGTTTATGGCACTTCCTAGTTTTTATACTCCTGATTTAATCGCGCAATCTAATGAATTGCGTTTACCAGACGTCGAAGCAGCGCATGCCATAAAGTCGCGTCGCTTAGGCCAAGGGCAGACTGTTCGACTGTTTAATGGAAAAGGTTTAGTTGCTATCGCTGAAATCAACCAGATAGATCGTCGCAATGTACAGGTAACGATAGCTGAGTTAACGCAACATGAACCTGTATCAAATCGCTTAACAATTGCCGCGGCTATTCCAAAAGGTGATCGACAAAAAGTGATGGTAGACATGTTAACGCAACTCGGTGTCTCTGATATCCAGCCAGTTTCATGCGCGCGTTCAATTACTAACTTTAACGAGAAATTAAAAACCAAGTGGCAGCGTTGGGCTATTGAAGCCTGTAAGCAATCACAAAATCCGTGGTTGCCAACAATTGCTGACCAGTGTGATCTGCCATATTTGTTGGCAAGTTCAGACCAGCTGATATATACAGATATAAACGGGCAAAAACTAGCCGCAATACATCAGCAAAATCGTAACTTTATTGCGTTAATTGGCCCTGAAGGTGGTTTTACAGAACAGGAGTTGCAAAGCTTTGTTGATGCAAACCTAAAATCCGTTCGTCTTGCTGGGTATATTTTGCGCACAGAAACAGCGGCTATTAGCCTTGCTAATCAGTGGGTACTGAAATAATAGTAGACATCCATATAGTTTTGAGCAGTTGGGTACCGTTTTGAGTTACTTTTAGATACCTTTTTGTAAGATAGTGAAACCTAAGTAGGTCTAAAGTTAGAATAAAAAATAATTATATTTATGGCATATTACGCCTTTGGGTAACTGCTAGCGAATGACTAGACAACTACTCAAGTAATCGTCTTTCATTAAGTAATATGCCAAATGAGTTTTACGAGAAATTGAATGTCCATTAGCGCAGAAAGTGTTGCAATTAATAGTTTAATACAGAGTAACGTCAGCGCTCTTGATGAGGGCGAGCAACTTTTATCGACTCTTCAACAAAATCACTATACCCACAGTGGTGAGCCAGCCTTTAAGTCGACCATTGGCGCGCACTTTAGGCATGTGCTTGAGCATTACCGTTGTATTGTTAGGCAGCTAAAAGATACTGAGTTCTGTTATGACAGTCGCGAACGTGATCAGTTGCTTGAGTGCGACCTAAACTATGCGGTGAGTGTGTTGCAAGAGTTGCGCAATGACATTAGCGCAATCGATGAGTCTGAGTTTGCCAAAAAATATACTATTCGTGATCAACAAATTACTTCTGACGATCAATCACTTGTTGCTGTAAGCACGACATTGCAGCGTGAATTACTTTTTTTGCAATCGCATACCGTGCATCATTTTGCAATGATTGGCGCAATGGTACGGTTACTCGGTTTGCAAACTGACGATGATTTTGGTGTTGCATTAGCGACGCGAGTGCATGAACAAGAACATGCTGCTAACAATTTAATGGGGAGTGTGACGTCATGTGCACGATGACTTGGTTTGCGCACGACAATGGTTACGAGTTGTTTTTTAATCGTGACGAAAGATTATCGCGTAAACAGGCCGATGCACCCAGCATTAACTCTCGCGATGGTGTTGATTACCTATCTCCTACAGATGCGGATGCTGGCGGCACATGGATCGCGGTTAATCAATATGGCATTACCGTTTGCCTACTCAATCATTATCAGTTTCAGCAAATAGAAACCTATAAAAACTGGATAAGTCGCGGTGAAATCGTTCGACAATTTGCTGTTTTTTCGAAATTAGAAACAGCGGCACAAGAGTTTGATTCTATGGATCTTGATGATTATCGAGCGTTTAGGATGTTTATGATTCAACCGGACGGACAAAATCTATTGTTTGTCTGGGATGGGCATAAAGCACGTATTGAAAGAAACGTTACAACGCCTAAGTCTTCATCGTCAGTTGATGCAAAAGAAGTAAAAGCATTACGCAAAGCGCTATTTGCTGATTTGAAGTTAGGTGAATCGCAAGATCGACAAGCTTTTTTTGATTTTCATTCAAGCCACATGCCAACCAGATCAAAAGACTCAGTTTGCATGCATCGTGATGACGCGAAAACAGTCAGCTTTAGCCATGTCACTGTGCTGAATAAAAATATCTCGTTTGCCTATGCAGATGGCGCCCCGTGTGAAGCAAAACTCGGCGATGCAATATCGATAGACTATGTTGAGCCAAGCGAATATACCAACGCACAAACTTTACAAATAGCCGCGCTAAATTAATCGTTTAGCTGTCGTTTATTATTATAATTATCTTTCCTAGTTTGACTGTTTGAGAGTTTATTATGGCTGTCACCCCGAAAACCTTCGCTAAAATGACCAAATTGATCGCTGGCAGCATGTCTGCTGGTCGATACGATGTGCGACTTGCGCAGACCGATAGTGAGATTCAAGCTGCCCAAAAGTTGCGCTACGAAGTGCTATATAAAGAAAGCGGTGGCCGTATCACTGAAACAATGTTGAATAGTGAGCGCGAAGAAGATGAATGGGATCAAATCGCATTCCACGTCGTTGTTGTTGACACCAAAGAAGACGATAAAGTGGTTGGTACGGTACGTCTAGTCAGCAATGAAGCGCTTGTTGAGGGCCAAAATTTTTATACCGAGCACGCGTTTGACTTAACTAAATTACGCAACCATTACAACAAAATGCTAGAGCTCAGCCGAGCTTGTGTCTCTCCTGAAGGTCGAGGGGGCGCAATATTAATGTTGATATGGAAATTTACAATGCAGTTCATTGAGCAAAATTCGTACGATGTGCTGTTTGGTTGCGCCAGTTTTCATGGCACTGACTACAAAGAACACACCGAAATTCTGTCATACCTTTATGAAAAAAATCTAGCAAGCCAAGCACTGATGCCTGAGCCAAAGGCGGCTGTGCAAAGTGTTTCTATTGAAGAGGTGTCTATAAAGCTTGGCAAAGGTAAAGAGCGTGGCAAGGTGCCTACCATGTTAAGAGGCTACTTAAAAATTGGTGCTAAAATCAGTGACCATGCCATTATAGACCCCATATTTAATACCACTTTTGTTGCTATCTATGTAGATGCTGCGCAAATGTTTGGCACCAATCATGTATTGGTCAATCGGTCAATTGATACATAATTCACGCTGGGCCATAATTAAACTGACCAAGTAAAGACTCTGCGCACCACAGTCTAAAACACTGCAAACCTACAAATTATGACGGTTAAACGTAATTATTTACACGTGCTTTGGCGTGTGCCAGTACTCATTATTACTCTGATAGTGATGCCAATTATGTTCTTGATTGGTAAAGCCTTACGAATCCCTCAGCACGCTGAATTGGTGCATTTGTTTCATCATTTTGTGTGCTTAATTTTAGGTTTACGCAAGCATTTTACAGGCACAATCAGCCAGGCCAGGCCAACTTTATATATCAGCAATCACGTTTCATATTTGGACATTTTTGTGCTTGGCGGTTTGCGCGCCTACTTCATTGCCAAGTCAGAAGTCGCAAATTGGCCTATTTTGGGTCCCTTATCGCGTTTTCAAAATACCTTGTTTTTTGAACGTAAAGCCGGCAAGGCGCGCGAACAGCTCAAAATAATGCAATCGCACTTATCAACTGGGCAGCGGCTCACATTGTTTGCTGAAGGTACAAGCACCGACGGTACCCATGTTGTGCCATTTAAATCCAGTTTGTTCGAGGCAGCGAATTTATCTGCTACGGTGAGTAGCAGCGATAAAACTGAGCTGCGTGAGCTTAAGGTGGCTATTCAGCCAATTTCGATCACCTATACGCATTACGATGGGCAAAAAATGGATCAAGCTGCGCGCGACAATTACGCGTGGTATGCAACCACGCCGTTTACGTCGCATTTCTTTAATATCTTTCGTTTGAAAAATGTTGACGTTAAAGTGCACTTTCATCCGGTCTGCTACTTAGAAGACTTCGAAACACGCAAGCAATGCTCAGATCATTGCCATAAGCTAGTAGCAGAACGTTTAGCGGAATTTATTAACGAAGCGTAGCGTTCAAACTTACAGTTTAACTAAACAGATACAATACATTTCTATTATCGGCTTTATTCAGTTTTATAAAAGGTGGCATCATGAAATTTTCACAAAAAATCATATTATTCATAAGTTTTATTACTGCGGTAGTAATGGTAACGCCAGCTTTTGCGGTAGATCAGGTTTATACAGGCTTTTTCTCGAATGATGCAATCAAAGGTTACGATACTGTTGCGTACTTTACCGAGAACAAACCTGTTAAAGGCAGTGATGAGTTCTCAACCGAGTATAATGGCGCTAATTGGCTATTTTCGAGCAAAGAAAACCTTGAGCTGTTCTTGGCTGAACCAGAAAAATACGCACCTCAATACGGTGGTTATTGTGCTTATGCCGTTTCACAAGGCAGTACTGCATCAATCAAGCCTGAATTGTTTACTATTCATGAGGGTAAATTGTTTCTTAATTACAACAATTCTATCAATGAAAAATGGCGTGCAAATAAAGCTGAGTTCATTGAAAGTGCTAACACTAATTGGCCAAAAATATTGGCTGAATAAGCATAAAAAAGACATATCGCCTAATAAATGCCTTTGGTTTCGCCTATAATCGCACCCGATGATTATCGAGATATTTTCACGATTCACCCCTATACAAAGAAGCCTAATCAGTTCGATGGCGGGCTTTCTGTTTTACGGTTCATGGGCATTTTGGGTTAATTCGACACACGGATTAGAACCTGCCGTTAAAGCGGCCTGTGTGCAGGGTAGCTATAGTTTTAGTCTAACCTTAGTGATGACATTATTAGTCGAGTCGCTATACAAGCTGGCGTTGCGGCTTTTTGATGATCAATATCTCGTTCAATGGTCAACAATACTCTTGTCATGTGCGATTATATTCAGCACCTCTTGGATTATTAACACGATTGCCGGTACACCAGAAATACTTAAAACCGTAATATTGGGTTATATTATTGGGGGCATTTACTGTATTACCTATGTGCAAGGTCTCGCCCGTGGTAGAGCGTTACAAACTGCTTAAATTTGTTGCTAAATTAAAATGAATATCGGTCTGTTTATTTTTTTCATTTACGTCATCGCCGTGATGCAAATGCATTATCGAGGTCAAGTACGTTTTCCATGGTCGCGCCAAGTGCTCACGCATACGAATTATTTAGCGCCATACAACTTGTTGATGAATCTATTTTCTAAGTTGCCTAATAGGCCCTTACTCAATGTTGACGATATCGATGAACTAAAAATACTTCGTGACAATTGGGAGGTCATGCGTGACGAAGCAATGAGCTTGTCAAAAGATGGTAAAATAAAAGCCGCTGAAAAACTAAATGATGCAGGTTTTAACTCATTTTTTCGCCAAGGTTGGACGCGTTTTTACGTGAAATGGTACAGTGACCCGCTACCATCAGCATTAGCGCAGTGTCCTAAAACGGTTGAAATACTGCAACAAACGCCATCGATAAAAGCCGCCATGTTCGCCAGCTTGCCAGCAGGCGGTTCACTGAACGCACACCGCGATCCATTCGCGGGTTCTTTGCGTTATCACCTTGGTTTGCTTACACCCAATAGTGATGATTGCTATATTTTAGTCGATGGCCAACGGCACTCATGGCGTGATGGTAAAGATGTATTGTTTGATGAAACTTATATACACGAAGCCCATAATAATACCGATGACAATCGAATTATCTTGTTCTGTGATGTTGAGCGCCCGATGCGCAACCAGTGGGTAAGACGTTTTAACTCGTGGGTGAGTGACAACATTATTAAAGCTTCGGCGACTCAAAACGAAGAAACCGAATCGGTGGGTGGCATAAATAAAGTCTTTGAAAAAGTCTACGGCATACGTACTTACTCACGGCGTCTAAAGAAATGGAACAAGCCCATTTATAAAACACTTAAATACAGTTTGTTTGCCTTATTGGTTTACATCATATTTTTCTGATCGAGCACGTTTACAGATCAATCCTACCTCACAAACAATTGACGCAATCAATTTATCTAGGCTTGGTAAAACCCTAAAAGTCCGAGCAATGTTGGTTCGGTGATGCGCGCAGCTGGCTGTTATCACGCTAATGCTGTGCGTTATACTGGCTCACGATTTGATCGTGCGGTCAAATACTACACAGATACAAAAAGCGCTCAGAAGACAATTCCGTTAACACATACGGGAGATTTAACAGCGGATTTGCCGAAGGGTATGAAAATCGTTTGCGTAGAACTGGTTGAAGGCGCGATAGCGCTGCCAAGGTTTACCCACCCTGAACATGCGATTTACGTTTTCGGCCCAGAGGATGGCTCACTGTCGCAACAGCTTGTCGATCAGGCTGATTATGTGGTGTTCATCCCCACGCTAGGCTGCATGAACTTAGCAGCAACAGTGAATGTTGTGCTCTATGACCGCTTGAGCAAAACAGGCTCAGACGAAAAAAGTGATGCTTTGATTAAACAGAGCAGGGATACGAATAATCGCTTGCAAGTTTGAATTATTAAGATTTAAAACCTCGTCATTCAGAACGCAGTGAAGAATCGTTTAAGATGACTAAGTGATAATAGTCCGATTAATCAGTGCTTTGGTACTTGAACTCTTTAAAATTCATTTGATGTTTATTCATCATAGAATACAAGGTACTTCTGTTTTTTAAACCCATCAATTTAGCAGTGTGAGTGATGTTGCCGTCGCACTTCTTTAGGCTATATAAGATGATTTCTTTTTCAATGCCAGCTTGTAACTCTTTGTAAACATTACTTTGATTGCCGTTTTTAATATAGGTATCTAGAAGGTCCATTAAACAATTTGTTGTTTTACGTTCAGCAGACAACGGCAGCACGCGGCGTAAGTCAGATAGTTTATGTTTTGATTCAGTCTTCAATACAATCGCAAGGAAGAGGGTGGTAGCGATTGGAATTAACCCAGTTGCATTAATTCCAATGTCTGCGATTTTAAAAAACAAGATCAAAACACCAACAACTGTCATTGGCGCAAGTGCAAGCATACTATGCAAGCATCGAACTGAGTCTATTTGCGATGTTGCATTTCTATACCCATGAAAGGTAGCAATGAAGTAACTGGAAAGAGTGGCAAGCATATATATTGCAAATAACCAATAGAAGGAGCCTTTTACTGCGGTGATGCTATATTCGATTGAATATAAGCCGGCGACTATCATGTCCGTAAATAAAATAAGAGTCGACAGTGTCGTCGATACTGCAATTAGTATCAACACTATTGATCTTGTTTCAAGCTGGCTTACTGAAAGACCATGTAAGAGTATGTATAGAATCACATAGATTGTGGCAACATAATACAATCGAAAAATTATATCGGCTGTAACTGTATTTTGAAAATAGAAGTAGCCGAGGAACTCAATTGCATTATGGGTCGCAAAAATTATTATAAGTGATAGAAAAATTACCGAAACTCTAGCGCCACGTAATACATAAGCTAATATAAACAGCTTAAACAACAAGCTAACTAGAGCTGGGGCAAAGTAAATACTCATTAATTTATCCTATAATCACACAACATAACCAAACTGGCCGCACACAAGACCGGACCCTGCGAACATGCCACCGACTTTATCTCCAGATTTTAGGTTACCAGATGTGCTGAGCTTTTGAAAGCTGAGAGGCATGGTTGCTGTGGTGATATTGCCAAATTTAGGGTAAGTTTTCATAAATTTACAGGTTTCTACTTCATGAATATTCCTCATATGCTCGAATGATGCACGGCTTGTCTGGTGTGCAACCACCCAATCAACCTTATCCCAGCCGAGTTCGTCGAATGCTTCTTGATAGACTTGCCTGCTCAGTTTTAGGCCTCGGCCGACTATACGTGCCATATCCATATACCCCTTTACTTCACCATTTGCTTGCCAGTGGTAATGGCATAAACGAGCGTATTGACTTTTACTCATTTGGTGAAATTTCATGAAGCCAGAGTTGCCTTCTCGATCAGGGGCTACAATCATTGCGCCACCCGCATCACCAACCGACAGCGCTCCCCAAAGATGTTTGGCCTGTTTAATGGTCATTCCGCGTTTAAGCTGTTTGGCGATGGATCTTGCCGCTATCGTACTGACTTCGCCAGTTACTATGAGTCCGTATCTGATTGTTTCAGACTCTATCAGGCTGCTTGCTAATTTAAGACCTTGAAAGAAACCGAAGCAGGCATTTGCCACATCGAACACATAATTTGCGTTTAGCCCTAATGCACGCTGAATAATGTGAGCAGTCGCAGGCTCGGGCATATCGCGTTCGATACCGCAAAAGATCACAGCATCAATTTGATCTGGATTAACATCAGGGCAAGCTTCTAAAGCAGATTCGGCCGCTTTAATTGCCAGTTCGGATGGCAGCTGTGTGCCTGATACCATTCTGCGTTCGATAATACCCATTTGAGAAGACATCCAGTTATGTGGCAAACCGTATTTTTTCTCGGTTTGTATGTCCTGCATAATGTCATCAGAGGTGACACGTTGCTCAGGTAAATAACTACCAACGCCCATCACTTTAGTTCGAATGATTGGCTTTAGCTGGTGTACTTGTTGGAGTAATTTGTAATTGATTTCGTTCATGATATTTCTTCCTAAAATAGTTGTTTGGAAGAAACATCATGACACTTATCTGTTATGGTTGGCTACACAGTTGCGCGATTCTCTGTCTTTGTTGCATTTTTTAAGTGAGTATTGTTTACACTTTTTCCAGTGCCATAGTCATGTGTTATCTTGTGATAAAGATATTGGTGTTTGACGCCAAAATGATTAGGGTAACTCAATGATTATCGACGCTTGGGTACAGCACCCAACTCTCAAAAATGCACAGGATCTATCTTCGATTCGCTTCGGCGTTGGAATGGTCAGGAAGCGCCCAAAGAAGAAATACCGTTAGCTTTAAACGATTTAAGAGATGGATAAGGCCGAGATTTCGAATGATGAAGTTGCACAATTCATTGCCGTTTATCCGGACCGACTCATTGGCGTTGGCTCAGTTGATATATCGAAACCCATGCAAGCGGTTGCTGAATTAAAGCTTGCGTAAACGAATTGAACTTTAAGGCGATACGCGTGCTTCCATGGTTACGGGAGCTGCCACCAACTGATCGTTTGTTCTATCCGGTATACACAAGCGTTGTGATCTCGGTATTCCATTCTGCACGCAAATTGGTCACACAGATCCGTTAATGAGCTCCGAAGTAGGGCGCCTATCTACATAGATCGCGTTGCTTTGGCACTTTCTGTCGAGGTAGAGAAAACTTTTCTAGGTGGTAATGCAGAACGAGTCTTCAAACGTACTGAGAAT
>CAZOBR010000047.1:0-16980 GCA_964578035.1 uncultured Gammaproteobacteria bacterium | reverse complement strand
GTGAGGAACCCAGCCCGAAACATTTTAGTGACGTTATCAAACAAGTTGATGACCCGCTGATTGCAAAAATTGTACAAACAGCTTTGTTGCGTAGCATGAAACAAGCGCGCTATGATGTTGAAAATTCAGGACATTTTGCTTTGAATTTTGATTCATATACGCACTTCACCTCGCCGATAAGACGTTATTCTGACTTATTGGTTCATCGTCAAATTCGACGTCTTTTGGCCAACCCAGAGGCGCAAGACGATGATCAAAAAGTGTTGCAGGTGGAAAAAACAGCCGAACAAACTTCTGTTACAGAACGCCGAGCCGAAGTCGCAACGCGTGAAGCTGTACAATGGCTTAAATGTGAATTTATGAGCCATAAGGTTGGCGACACACTGTGGGGAGTTGTGTCCAGCGTGACTGAATTTGGCTTGTTTGTAGAATTGGAAGAGTTTTATATCGATGGCCTAGTGCACATTACATCGCTTGGTCAAGATTATTATCGTTATGACTCGGATCGCCGTGAACTGGTTGGTGAAA
Source organism: uncultured Gammaproteobacteria bacterium (assembly GCA_964578035.1). Lineage (GTDB taxonomy): Bacteria > Pseudomonadota > Gammaproteobacteria > Arenicellales > Arenicellaceae > Arenicella. The sequence goes on along the minus strand of CAZOBR010000047.1, from coordinate 16,452 downwards.
CCACTGGGCGAGTCTATAAAACTGGTCAACGACTTGAAGTAATAGTGAGCCGTGTGGATATGGAGCAGGGCCGTATTGATTTTGCGCTCAGTGATGTTCGTAATGAAAAGTTTACTAAATCTCGCCGCGGTTCTGCTTATAAAGGTTCAGGTCATAAAAATTCCAGCAACAATAAAAGCGCAAAGAAGAAATACAGTAGTAAAAAAAATGATAAGAAAAAGCGCAATAATAAGCAGAATAGAGCGTAGGTAGGGCTTAGATAATGGCGAAACAAGATGTTTGGGTGCTGGGTAATCATGCAGTTAAGGCGGTTCTAAGTCTTAACCCAGAGCGCGCAGTTGCACTTTGGGTGGTAATCAACCCAACGAATCGCGCTCAACAAGAGCTGCTGGCCTTAGCGCAGCGCTATTCAATTACATTACATCCTGTTGATAAGCGAGAGTTAAGTAAACACTGTAATAGTGATCAACATCAGGGTGTTGCATTGCAAGCTAAGCCTAAACCAGATCGTCATGAGCAAGAATTAGCCCCATTCATTAACGCGGTTATTGAGCAAAGAGCGCCACTGTTACTTGTTTTAGATCAAGTGCAAGACCCACATAATTTTGGTGCTTGTTTACGTACTGCCGACGCCGCCGGTGTTGATGCCGTTATTGTTGCAAGAGATAACGCTGCCCCCATGACGGCTGTTGTACAAAAAGTAGCGAGTGGAGCAGCCGAGACTATTCCTATTTTCCGCGTTACTAATTTAGCGCGTACTTTAGACAATATTAAAGAGATAGGTGTTTGGGTGGTGGGTACCTCAGACAAAGCGCAACACTCTTTATATCAAGAGTCGTTAACCAACCCTTTGGCCTTAGTTATGGGGGCTGAAGGCAAAGGTCTGCGCCAACTTACTGAGAAAAAGTGTGACACATTGGTCAGCTTACCGATGGCGGGTACCATTGTCTCTAGTTTGAACGTATCGGTTGCAACTGGGGTTTGTTTATACGAAATAGTTCGACAACGCAGCTAGAAAAAAGACTAAATCACTGTATTAATCGTCACAATGATGAAGTTCATTTTTTTTAATTTTTTTGCAATACACGGTGCTTAAGGTGGGTCTAGTAAGGGGCAATACAAATTTTTTAACAACTATCCGAGCTAAATGAATCTACTTTTCTATGTAAATGAATGATTCTAAAGCCTAAACGACAAAGTGATTCTTATGCAAAAAAAATCTAATTTTCTAAATCGATTATTAACGACTGTTTCGGTCGCGGTTATCGCAGTTAGTTCCGGTTCAGCATTTGCTTCTGGCGGTGGTGGCTACGGCGGTGGCGGCGGTTTTGGTGGTGGCGGATTCAACCAAAAACAACGTGTGGTTGACCAAAATTACGAACAAGGTAAAGCTATTTTCAATGGCCGATTAGCTGGAACCAGCAAAATTTCCTACTGTATCAAAGATCAAAATGCAGATGGCGAATTAGTACCGGTTAAACGTAAAAGCTTAAAATCTTATAAACGCAGTAGTTATCAGACAATTTCTGAGAACTTATATAATTGTGATTCGCCAGACACCCGAATTATCGACGAATTAAAGCGTGATGATTACTTGTACGTTCTTTACTACCTAAACAAGCGCTATAATTTAGCTCTTAAATAGTCATTAATATTGATTATTCTTAATTCACTTGTCGCGATTGCCTACCTCTCTCCTAGCTTTCGCGACAAATGGAATTAACCCAGCAATAAGTATTAGTCCAAACTCAATGATTAATGCCCAATTTGGTACTTGATACGGCGCTAAATTAGAGCCAGGTAAGTTAATACCACTTACATAGGCAAGCAAAATAGCAACGGATGCAACCCATGCCCACAGACTAGGGTAAATCACTGCAAAGGGCAGTAACCACACTAAGTACCATGCATTTAATGCTGGCGTACATATAAATAAACCTAAGAATATTAAGTCTGGTCGAAACGATATTTGTTTTAGATTGTTTTTGAATAGATATTTATAACAATAAATACCCATTACAAGTGCGTAAGCGGCCAACAATATGAGTTTGCTTGTATTGATAGTCAACCAGCTAGCTAATATGTTGTAAATCAAAGAATTGAACACCCAATCATCGCTCATGGCTTTTAAACCTTCAGGTAGCCAGGCTTGAGTAAGTCCCCATGGCAGGGCAAGTAATAAAACCATTAGGCAAAAGCCCAACCAGGCGCGCCAGTTAAACTGAAATAGAAATGGCAGCAGCACAATCGCAAATACTTTAACGCCTGCGGCCAGAGCAACGCAAATACCTACCCACCAAAACTCTCTACTCCTAAAGAGTGTATAAGCCAATAATAAGAAGAATACTCCCAATACATCTGGGTGCGCTGTGAATGCGAACTCTTTGATGATTAGCGGTGACCACGCGTATAAAAGCACCCACAGTGGGCGTGCCAACTTAAGTAATAACAATATTACCCCTAAATCCGCTAATGCAAATATGGCCTGTAAGGGCCATAGCTCACCTGGTGCTATTAGATAAGACAATGAAAATACGGCCTGACACAGCGGCCCATAAATTGTGGCAATGCTGGGGTAATTAATTAAGCCTAGAATGTCTTCAAACCTTTCTGGTAAATATTGATTATCAAAAAAGTCGGCTGGCACATAGTCATACGGCGTGCCGTATTCAATGCTCAAATAGCCATCCCAGAGATAACGAAAACCATCGTCTTCCAAGATAGGGTAACTAGCCACACCGATTAGCCGAAAAAGCACGGCAAAAATTAGCAATAGATACACAGAAACTTCTTGTTTTGTGTGCCAGTGATAAGACCAAGTTACGAAACATAGGCCGGCGCAAACCCCGCTTACTGACAGCAAATTAAACAGACTAGCGTCACCATAGCTTTGTGAGTGACTGCTTAAGTAGAGGTAGGCGAGCAATGAAATGACACCGGTAATTAGCGTGATAACGTTATGTTTATCCATATTGCTATATGGTGCGGCCTTATTATTCATTTAGTTAGATATCTTTGTGAGAAAGATTATTTTATAAAGTCGGGTCTATTAAGACTCAAGTCATTCAAGTTTTTGGTGCAAGTAAATTTTAACCAGCGAAATAGAGAACTAATTATGTCGTATAAAAAACATCATGTCTCGGTTGTTATTCCTGCTCATAACGAAGCTCAGTGTATTGGGCAAGTTGTAGAAGGCTTTAAAAACCTGTGCAATGAAGTTGGTGATGGTTTAATTGACGATATCGTCGTTTGCAGTAATGGTTCTACTGATAATACCAGTGAGTTAGCCAGAAATGCTGGTGCAAGAGTGGTGCAAGAGTTTCGTTTAGGTTATGGCTTTGCTTGTTTGCGCGGACTTTCGGCAATCCGTGGCGTTGATAGCACAACGACTCCGGATATTGTTGTATTTGCCGATGGCGATCACTCGGTTGCAGCCGCTGAAACGATTAATTTACTCGACAGCATTATTGCTGGTAATGATTTAGTGGTTGGAAACCGCGAAACTCACCTGCAAGAACGACAAGCTCTGAGTGCTCACCAACGGTTTGGTAATAATTTAGCCAGTGCTTTGATTCGACTAATTTGGAACCAACCAATTAGCGATTTAGGTCCGTTTCGTGCAATTCGTTATTCGAAATTACTGCAATTAGATATGCGCGACGAACGTTTTGGCTGGACGGTTGAGATGCAAGTCAAAGCCATTCAAGCGGGTATGAAGTACGCCGAAGTGCCAGTCACAACATTACGTCGGGTAGGCAAGTCAAAAATTAGCGGAACGATAAAAGGTACCATTGGTGCGGCTGTTGGTATTTTTGGCAAAATATTTGAGCTTTACGTAAAACAAGCGACATTCTTGGCATCGCTAAAAAAGTCATCGACTGATTCGGGGCGCCAACGCCAAGTCAATCCGTAAAGAGTTGTATTCTTGCAGCAATTTTGCTTTAGCGGAACTTAACTCTGCATGCCCCCAAATGGATATTGGTTTTCCGCGTCTTCATCGCTGCCAACGGCAATTAAGCGTTGCGCAGAGGCTCTGCGTGGCACGCGATAAACGATTATTTCTTTAGGGATACCTTTTAATGAGTGCTTATCAACAACTCATGTGGCACTTCAGACTTGCTCATCGATAAATAAATAGATTCAGTAAAATACACCTCATTCGCTGGCGTAATACCTTCAAGACGTGCTGCAACATTAACGGGCTCGCCAAAAACATCACCCGAATTAATACGAACTTCTCCTGAGTTTAGTGAGACACGTATGCGTAATTTTTCATCTTGGCGCAGCATGTTTCTATTTTGTTCACGTGACTGTTGTTAACGTGACTGCGTTGATGTAAGTTCAGTAAACCCCACAATGTCGGTAAACATAATCACGAGACTTTCGGCTTTACTCATAACAGTACCAACCCTGCGTTTAGTGTATGCAGGGTTGGTTTTTTTAGGCAAACGCCGACAAACAGAAACGTTAGAGTAATGCAGGAACGCTTAATTATTGATCAATGATAAAAATTCCGCGCGCGTAGACTGGTTGCTGCGAAAAATACCCAACATGGACGATGTTTTCATTGATGAGTTTTGTTTTTCAACGCCACGCATCATCATACACATGTGCTTAGCTTCAATGATAACGGCCACGTCTTTCGCCCCAGTTACTTGGCGAATCGTTTCGGCTATTTCTGTGGTCAGTTGTTCTTGAATTTGCATGCGTCGCGCAAACATATCAACAATTCTTGCGATTTTAGATAAGCCTATGACCATGCCACTTGGTATATACGCAACATGGCATTTACCAATAAATGGCAATAAGTGGTGCTCGCACATCGAATATAACTCAATATCTTTCACAATCACCATTTCTTGTGAATCTGACGGAAATAAAGCATTGTTAACAACGTCATCAATGTTTTGACCGTAGCCGCGAGTTAAAAACTTCATCGCTTTGGCCGCACGTTTAGGTGTGTCAACCAGCCCCGGTCGGGTTAAGTCTTCACCGCATTCGCTGATTATTTTTCTGTATGCGTCTTCCATCATTGTTTCCTACTAAGTTATGTGTGTGCTGTTTTAAAAACGGTTAATTAAGCCTAATTATGCAGTAAATTGCGGACATAGATAATAGATTGTTACAAATTCAGTAGACAGTATGTCGCATTGTTTACAAACAAACGTGTATTATCCAGTTTATGTAAGTAGTTTGGATTCTCTTAGGTAAAAAAGTGGAAAAAGCATTAATCGATTTTCTGATACGGTTTCGCTATTTGTTGGCGATCATCAGTGTTATTGCAACAGTATTGATTGCCGTTGGCGCGAAAAATTTATACTTTGAAAGTGACTATAAAATTTACTTTCAAGACAATGATCCGCAGCTGGTAGCACACGATGTGATGCAAGATACTTACACGAGGTCAGATAATGTTGCTTATTTGATTCGTGCTCATGACGGCGAAATTTTTAATGCAAAGATGTTAGGCATTATCCATGAAATTACCGAGCGGTCTTGGCAAACACCTTATGTGAGTCGAGTAGATTCTATTACCAATTTTCAGCATACCCAGGCTGACGGTGATGATTTGCTGGTTGAAGACTTGGTGTTAGATCCTAGTGTATTGGATGAAGACAGAATTGCATGGGTTAAGAAAACAACCATGTCTGAAAAGCAATTGGTTAAACAGACTATTTCTGCAGACGGAAGCACTGCGCGAATTAATGTCACGCTGCAATTGCCACCAGAAGTAGACAAAACAGCCGATGCAGAAACTCAGACTCAACAACGCAATGCACGTGACGCATCTCACCCAGAGGTTGTTGCTTATGCGCGTGAAATGAAGGCAGAGTTTTTAGAGCGTTACCCTGATCTTGATATACACCTTCAAGGCGTATCGATGATTAACAATACGTTTAATGAGTCATCAGCGAAAGATTTGCAAAATTTAGTACCTCTAATGTATGTGCTCATATTGATAGTGGTAGCATTTTTTCTCCGATCCATTGGCAGTATGGTTGGTACTGTACTGATTATTGGTTGTGCTAGCGCTGTGGCCATTGGCGGAGCGGGTTTCTTTGGTCTGGCATTAAATGCCGTCAATGTGACTGCGCCGATGATTGTATTAACTATTGCTGTTTGTGATGCAGTTCATCTATTAACGGTCTACCAGAGAAGATTGTCTGAACAAATGCCACCAATCGAGGCCATGCGAGAAAGTCTACGGATGAACTTGCAACCCGTGTTATTAACCAGTGTCACCACTGCCGTGGGATTCTTAACGCTTAATTTTTCGATTTCGCCACCGTTTGCGCAATTGGGTAATATGACTGCCATGGGTGTGATCTGGGCGATGGTGTTAACGTTCACATTGTTGCCAGCGATTAGTATATTGCTTGTTCGTAGCAGTAAGCCCAAACCAAACCGTGATAAGTATTTGCTCAAGATGGCAAACCTTATTGTTAGCAATAGCAAAGCGTGTTTCTTTGGGGCAATCAGCGTTGCAGCACTATTAATAAGCTTAATCCCTTTAAACGTCATTGACGACGACCCGATTTCATATTTTAAAAAAGGTGTAGAGTTTCGTGATGCGTCAGAATACGCCATCAAATATTTTCCGGCTCTTAATGATGTTGAATTCTCGTTAGATTGTGGATCAGCCGCTTGCACCAGTGATCCAGAATTTTTAAAAACCTTATCGGACTTCCAAGCTTGGTACGAAACCCAACCCGGTGTGCTGCATGTAGGTACCTACGCAGATGTAATGCGAAACTTAAACCGCAGTATGAATGGTGACCAGCAGGCATACCACACAATCCCTGAGCGGGCTGATTTAGCGGCTCAGTACAGCCTGATGTACGAAATGTCATTACCATACGGCCTCGATTTGAATAACCAGCTAAACCTTGATAAATCTGCTTCAAAGGTTAGGGTTGTGGCGGAAGATCTTACCAGCGGTGACGTAATACGCTTGGCTGACGCTGGGCACGAGTGGTTACAACAAAACTATCGGCCTAATGCAGAACCAGGCTCAAGCGTTTCATTGATGTTTTCTCATATTGGCGAAAAAAATATTCGCTCAATGTTGTGGGGTGGTGTAATTGCTATTATTGGTGTCACGCTGACTATTTTAATCGCGCTTCGCTCATTTCGTTACGCGGCAATAAGCATGATTCCAAACGCAATTCCTGCGTTTATGGCATTTGGTCTTTGGGGGCTTATGGTTGGCACCGTTAACATGGCTGTGGCCGCTGTATTTAGTATTTCGTTAGGCATACTAGTCGATGATACCGTTCACTTTATAAGTAAGTACCGTCGTGCTCGCGAAGTAAAATTATTGTCTCCTGAAGATTCTATTGTCTATGCGTTCGAGAATGTTGGTACCGCATTAATCATAACCACAATCGCGCTTTCAATGGGGTTTGCCTTATTGTCGACGTCTGACTTTAATCTTAACGGTATGTCAGGCTTGCTAACGATGATTACAATTATTATCGCCTTGATTTTTGACTTTTTAATCTTGCCGCCAATCCTAATGTTCTTTGATAAAAAAGATCAATTAACTGCATAAACAATACGCTACTCAAACGCACACTTATTTTATGAATAAACTAATTAATGATCGAATCGAATTAACCATAGAAAACCATATTGCAACAGTTTGCTTGGCGCGAGCAGATAAAATGAACGCCTTAGATGCCAAAATGTTTGAGGCATTGGTATCAGTGGGGGAAACATTATTAAGCACCAACGGTGTTCGCGCGGTTATTTTGACTGGTGATGGTGATAATTTTTGTGCAGGCCTTGATAAGTCGAACTTTCAGTCTATGTTGACTCCGAGTGATTCTGCTAGTGTGGATCAACAGACTCTACCTACAAAGTTATCGGAAAGAACACATGGCATTGCGAATATGCCCCAGCACGTTGTTTGGCTATGGCGCGAATTACCCATGCCAGTGATTGCTGCTATAAACGGAGTAGCATTAGGCGGCGGTTTGCAATTAGCGCTGGGCGCAGACATGCGTTATGCGGCGGCTGATAGCCGTTTTGCTATATTAGAAATGAAGTGGGGCCTTGTGCCAGACATGAGCAGTACGCAAATAATGCGCCACTTAATAGCCGATGATGTTATCCGCGAACTGACCTACACAGCGCGAATTTTTTCCGCTCAAGAAGCGAAGGCGTGGGGCTTTATTACCGATATAAAAGAAGATCCGTTGGCACATGCGCAAGCTTTAGCGCAAGAAATAGCGTCTAAAAACCCTGATGCAATCCGTGGCGCAAAGCAGATTATTGACCAGGCAAACTATCAAACAGCTGCGCAAGGCTTGATGATGGAATCCGTTGTACAAGACTCGATTATTGGTACTCCAAATCAAGTTGAAGCTGTGATGTCGGTGATGCAAAAACGCGCGCCCGACTTTAAGGGTTAAAAGGTTGAGAGATTAAATTACGCAAGCAATATAAACACCTGCTTACGCTTCAATAGCCTTAAGCAATAGTCTTAAGAAAGTCATCGACTTTCTGCCAAGCATCTGCGGCAACGTCAGTGTCGCCATAAAACAGCGGCCAATCATGTATTTGGTCTTTCCAGAGCTTCAATGTCACATTTGACCCTGCTTCATTTGCTCTATTGCTGTAGCGCACAGAATCACCTAACAACATTTCACTGGTGCTGGCCAAAATCAGCGTGGGCGCAAGATTACTTAAATCACCTAAAAGCGGTGACGCCAACGGCGAAGATGGATTGATTTTAGTAATTAATACCGATATCCAATTACGAATATTTGTAGGTATTTTAATTAAAAATCCAATACCGTCACCAAGAATTGGGTCAGTGGCTTGATTGCTGCGTATGCTAGGCGAAGTCATACCAAAGTCAGTTGATGGTGAAAAGCCAATAACTGCATCTGGTTGCTTTGGCATGGTTTTTGCCCATGTTGAGATCATTAACGCGATATTACCGCCCGCTGAATCACCACCAAGCACTAAATACTCAACAGGCTCTGGTGCGTCTGGCCCATTTTGCAAAATCCATTGGTAAGATTTTTGAGCATCTTTAATGCCATCTAGTCTGCTGTGCTCAGGCGACATACGATAGTTAACAGATAACACCGCAGCATTAGCAAGCTTAGCGATTTTGTCAGTAATATTGCGATGACCACGTGCGCTACCCACAATGAACGCGCCGCCGTGAAAATACAGGATGCGCCGTTTTGTATCAGCGTTTGGCGCAATAATCCACTCGGCATCAATACCATCTTGCTTGACTGGGATGATGCGCGAGTCGGTTCGCAAATCACCAGACAAGTTATCAGCAAAATCCCGTCCAATTGCGAGCGCTTTCTTAATAGAACGGCTTTTTTTCATTGATGTGCGCATCAGCGACATACGTTTAAGTAATTCTTTACGCGCGCTTAACTCATTAGGGTGTGACTCAAAAATAGGCGCGTTGATTTCGTCATACTGGCTTAAGTCGGGCACACTTAAGTGAAACTTAGAAACTAAGTAAAGTGCAACAATCACCGCGAATAGAACTAGTAAAACAATACTCAGCGTGGACATCGTATTTTTCTCATGATGTTTACCTGATGTTTATCTAAGGCTAAGAGAAAAACTTAACAGAATCAGACAATTCTTCACGGCCCACTTCAAAGTTATTAATCCTATGTTTAGTGTCAGAGTAACCAAATGACATACCCACAATAACGGCATGATTTTCTGGAATATCGGTAAGCTCATGCACTGGTGCGCTGTACATAGCAAGCGCGCCTTGCGGGCACGATGCCAAACCAGCCTCGGTCATTAGCAGCATTAAAGTTTGCATATAAATACCAATATCAACCGCATTCACCTCGCCAAACTCAGTTGGCATAGAAATAAACGCAGCATGTGGTGCGCCGAAGAACTGCCAATTTTTTAGCATTAATGCTTGTCGTTTGTCTTTTTCTTCATATTGAATGTTCATTGAATCGTACAAGGCAATGGCACACGCGATTTGGCGTTTACGAAACTGATCTTTTAAACCTTGGTCGCCAGGTTTGAACGATGGGGTCGGCTCTTTACCAGACATGATTTCGGCTACCATGCGCTTTTCTATTTCATTGCGGGTATCGCCAGAAACAACCGTAACATGCCAAGGCTGAGTATTGCAGTTTGAAGGAGATTGTTGAGCTTTTGAAAAAATTTCCTCAAGCAGTTCTGGGCTCACTGGTTTGTCTGAAAATGCTCGAGTAGAGCGGCGTTCTATAATTGCTTGGCTTACATTCATGTTTGTAATATCTCTAATAAAATTCTTGATGCTCGTATTGTAAGACAAAGTGAACAGCGAGCAATGACATTTGTTCGTGATTGCTCGTCATTTATGGTTGTTTATCAGCGACGCTAAGTGGTTCAAAAAGCAACTTGGATTAGTATTCATGGCTACTTTCTGTCTATAAACGCCGGTGTAATAATAAAATCAACTATACAAGGTAGCAATCATGAGTACTTTTTCATGTATCAGCAAAATATTCGGTGGTGATAATTCGCTTTCAGAATAGGACTAAGTCAAATTATATGAAGAGTTGTTGTTTCAAACACTGTTGCACGCGAGCCGATCAGATATTGATATCTCAGACGTGGAATGAAATTAAGAACAGCGTGGCGCGCGATCTGCGCAATTATTAATGAGTTTTACAACAATAAGTTTGAAAAATTTGCTGACAGAGTTTCCTTTCACGTATTTTTGCCGAGATTCTTTAGCTAATTCGAACCTAAAACGGCGTTCTCAACCGGTTGTAGATAGTGAAGAGTTTTCAACAAAAAAACTCTCTATATAAACGACAATATATAGATCAAAGCTATTAATTATATATGTTAAAACAATTTGAAGTTCTGTTAGCTACGAGCTATTTTGTTTTTGCCTTTTAACCATTTAACACCCACAGGTACTAAACAAAAATGAATGATTCGACATCTACTCAGGGAAAATGCCCTGTGACCCACAATTCCAACCAAGCCACTGGGCACAGTGCTAATCAACAATGGTGGCCAGAACAACTGAACCTGAAAATTTTGAGTCAGAACTCAGCGTTAATCGACCCTATGGGTGAGGCGTTTGATTATGCTGAAGAATTTAAAAAGTTAGACTTAAAAGCACTGAAAAAAGATTTAACTGACCTAATGACGGATTCACAAGATTGGTGGCCTGCCGATTATGGTCACTACGGTGGTCTTTTTGTGCGCATGGCTTGGCACAGTGCGGGAACATATCGTACCTATGATGGCCGAGGCGGCGCATCAAGTGGTTCACAACGTTTTGCACCGTTAAATAGTTGGCCAGACAACGGTAACCTTGATAAAGCACGAAGATTATTGTGGCCTATCAAACAAAAGTATGGCCGCAGTATTTCATGGGCTGATTTGATGGTTTTAGCCGGAAACGTGGCGATGGAATCCATGGGCTTTGAAACCTTTGGCTTCGGCGGTGGTCGTGCGGACGTATGGGAACCAGAAGAGGATATTTACTGGGGCCCTGAAACTGAGTGGCTTGACGACCAACGTTATTCTGGCGAACGCGAGCTAGCCACCCCGCTTGGCGCAGTACAAATGGGGTTGATTTACGTTAACCCTGAAGGCCCGAACGGCGAGCCAGACCCAGTGAAATCTGGGTTTGATATTCGCGATACATTTGCCCGTATGTCGATGAACGATTATGAAACAGTGGCTCTGGTTGCAGGTGGTCATACTTTTGGTAAAGGTCATGGGGCTGGCCCTGAAGATAAGGTTGGCGTTGAACCCGAAGGCGCGCCAATTGAACAAATGGGCTTAGGCTGGATTAACACACATGGCTCTGGCAAAGGCGGTGACACGACTACCGCTGGTTTTGAAGGTGCTTGGACAGTAAACCCAACGCAATGGGATATGGGCTACTTTGACGTACTGCTTGGTTATGAGTGGGAACAAACTACCAGCCCATCTGGTCACGTACAATGGACCCCAACGGCTGCCTCTAACGCTGACCAACCAGTGGCAGCGCACGACGCATCACGTACTGAGCCTTTGATGATGACGACCGCCGACATGGCGTTGAAGTTGGACCCTGAGTACGCCAAAATTTCAAAGCATTTCCATGAAAACCCTGCGGAATTTGCCGACGCGTATGCTCGCGCCTGGTTTAAATTAACGCACCGTGACATGGGGCCAATCAACCGTTATTTAGGTCAAGAAGTACCGTCGGAAGAATTAATCTGGCAAGACCCTGTTCCAGCCCACGAAGGTCCAGAACTCAGCAGTGCTGATATCAACACGCTGAAAAACGCGATTCTGGCATCAGGTTTATCAACTGAGCAGTTAATCTCAACCGCGTGGTCATCAGCGTCTACCTTTCGTGGTTCAGATAAACGTGGGGGGGCAAACGGCGCCCGCATTCGGCTTGCACCGCAAAAGGATTGGGCTGTTAATAACCCTTCAGACTTAGCAATCGTGCTAGCAAAACTTGAAGAAATAAAGAGCGGTTTTGCCGGTACTGTCTCTCTGGCTGATTTGATTGTTCTGGGTGGTAACGCCGCCATCGAAAAAGTAAGCGGTGTTGAGGTGCCTTTCACTCCCGGGCGGACCGATGCATCACAAGAACAAACTGACGTAGAATCGTTTGAGGTGTTAGAACCTAAATTTGATGGTTTCCGTAACTACAAAAACACCAACGACACACGTTCAACCGAAGCGTTACTAGTGGACAGAGCTCAGTTGTTGACATTGACAGCACCTGAAATGACGGTTCTGGTCGGTGGCCTTCGTAGCCTGAATATCAATACAAACGCTTCTAAACATGGCGTGTTGACCGACAACCCAGGTACGCTCTCTAATGATTTTTTCAAGAACATTTTGGATATTGGTATTGAATGGAAAGCCAGCGATGCATCTCAAGAAGTGTTCGAGGGTCGTGACCGCGCGTCGGGGGCGGTGAAATGGACTGGTACTCGTGCTGATCTGGTTTTTGGTTCAAATTCAATACTGCGTTCGCTGTGCGAAGTTTATGCTGCCGATGACGCTGGCGAGAAATTTGCAAACGACTTCGTAGCTGCTTGGAACAAAGTAATGAATCTTGACCGCTTTGATCTGGCTTAGATTTAACAAGTAGTGGACCTCTGCATAAATCAGGTCGAGAAAATTCGGTCGCAGATTTTTTGAAATTGAGACGTGAAACGAAATCAATAGCAGGTGATATCTGCGTGACTATTGAAGAGTTTTACAACAACAAGTTTGGAGAATCAGTGGGCTAACTTTCCAATCATGGTTTTTTTGGGGTTCTCATAGCATTAAGTAAGAACGGCGCTTCTAACAAGTGCCGTTCAGATTGCCTGACAAGCCCCTGCAAAAAAAACAGGGGTTTGTCAGACGATCTGAACGCGAAGCTCAGGCTTGGCTTTTTTGTGCCTTAAGTTTTAGCGCTACAACACGGCTCGCAATGATTGAGTAGTGTTGACTAACCGCTCAGTAACCACCTGCGCTAGATAGTGCGTGATCGCAGTGGCTAACTCTGGGTCTTCTTTTTCCATTTCGCTTAATGCCGAAGTGCTTAGGCTGTACACATCGCCATCGGTGTCCGCGCGTACAATCGCGGTTCTTGGAATACCCAAGAAGAAACCAATTTCGCCAAAAATAGCACCACGTCCAGCACCTGAAACACGCCGTTCAATATTGTGCGAATCAATGATATAGGCACTGGCGGTACAGGTTTCTAAAAAGAATACGGTGTCTGATTCTTCACCAATATTGGCTAAGGCATCACCCGCTTTGAGTGGTATTTTCTCTAAATAGTTTGCGAGCTTGGGTAGGTTTTCATAACCTGGCAACACATCAGCCATGCGCTCAAATATGCCCAGATGATCCCCTTCAGTTGCTTCTTGTTCTTTAAGAATATAGTTTTCGCACCACTCCATACCTTGATCCACATCAACGTGTTGAATCAAAAATGTATTACCATCCAGATCTAAACCGCCACGCCGCAGAATTTCCAGCACTTCGCTGTTTAAGCTGGTGGTAATTAAATATATTTTGCGTTCTGCTAGACGTTGAGTGAGCTTTTCAAAGTTCAGCATAGCCGAAGAGTCCACGCCAATCACTTGCGCAAAATCTAAAATAACAAACCGAATGTTGGGGGTTTCAGGGTCGTCGATCGTGTTAAGAACATCTTTATACAATGAACCAGCGGTACCAAAGAATAAGTAGCCTTGTAATGTAAACAAGCGAACTTGGCCGCCAAACTGGCTAAGCATTTTATTTTGTTCAATATCTCGAACAAGGTTGCTGCGCAAATCAGCCCCAGATGCTTGATAACGAATGATATTGATGCGGCTGTATTTGATTACAAATAAAATAATTGCCGCAACGATACCGGTCACAATACTTTGCAAGAAGCTCGCAAATACAGACACGATTAAAATGATTGGAATCACACTGTATTCCAGCGCGCCGAATTTTCGATATGACTCATACAGCCATTCAATTGCAAAACCTAAACCGATATAAAAGAGCAGGGCGCCAAGCACTACTTTGGGCATGTAAGCGAGTAACTCCATGCCGCAATTAAAGGTGAAAATGCCGACCAAAATCGCAACAATGCCAATCAAACGGCTACTCTTGGGATGAATTTCATAGGCAAGCTTTGATACACTCAAAGATGGTAACGCTGACATACCCCCTAATAAACCACTCAGAACATTGGCGAAGCCAGCAATACGCAGCTCGTAGTTAGTATCTAGGTCTTGACGGGTGGTTAAACTCAGACCACTAATGCCAAGAATAATCGAGAGTAAACTGATCAATGTAACGGAAGCAATGCTGCCCGCATTAGTCACTAAAGCATCCCATCTCACGCTTTCCCAATGTAGGGAGCCAACCATGTTGATAATACTGGGTGATGAATTTTCATTGCTCGCAAATGGGCCGATTAAATAACGCTGCTCCATTAACTGATCTGGGCTTAACCCCAATATATTACTGATCAAATAAAATAATGCAGTAAAGCCAAGCACTGTGCTGCCGAGCAACAAGCCTTTAGATGCGCGGCTAGACATCACTCGCAGAAAAATTCCAACCATCACAGCAGGTAACCATCGAGGCAGCACATCTGCATCAAAAAGATGTATCAAGTCAGACAGTGACGTTAATGATAAATCGGTTAGCATAACCAGTGCGCCAACAAGCAAAAGCCAGCCTACCGCAGCAAAGTACCCGCCCATCACTGAGTAGGGTAAAAATTGCACAAAACTACCAAATTTAAATACCCCGAAAGTAGCCAGCACCACACCAGAAATGACAGTAGCAATAAAAATAGCCACCAAAATGTTTGTAAATAGTTCTGGTTCTGTAAGAGTGGCGGGTAGTGATGCGGCTAAAAAGCTTAAAAACAAGGCGAATACAGGTGCGGTATCATCGTCAATCTGCGTGATCATGTACTTTGACGCACTGAATAGCGTTAGTATGGTTCCAACAATGATCACACTGCTGATGGCCATGGATATTCCGTATCCTAAATATGGTTTGAGATCCC
This sequence comes from uncultured Gammaproteobacteria bacterium, assembly GCA_964578035.1. GTDB lineage: Bacteria > Pseudomonadota > Gammaproteobacteria > Arenicellales > Arenicellaceae > Arenicella. Next base: position 932 of record CAZOBR010000047.1, on the reverse strand, counting down.
CAGAAAAAATTAACGATGCATAGGTCACCGTTAAAATAACCATCATCGCGCCAGCGAACAAACCCGTTGCAATACTCCCACTAATATTGACATTAGGTTGTGTGTAATTGCTTAGTATTCTTTTTATTATAGATTGAAGTCGGTTTTCCATAATATAAGCATCAGTTTTAGCTTGCGTGCGATATCGCTACTTCTAACCCGCGATTGCTTGCATAGTAACTGAATCATCTGAGGTGAGCCAGAGTGAAGCTGACTTAGTTATTTTTTAGTTATAGGACTATTGTGTTGTTAGAAAAGTAACGCAGCTCGAATGGCCAATTTTAAACTGAAACAGTATGTTGCCGACCATGGATAGTTAATTGAGAAAACATTGCTTGATCTGCAAACTTTTTCTATAAAGTATTAGCAGTTTATTTGCATGTGTGTCTCCATATAGGGGTGGGGCAATTGACGCGACTAAGCGATCTGTTTAAGGTCGCTTTGTCGTTTTTTTGCAAGGAGCTTTATGCAAGTTACAGGCTGTTTGAGAGCAAATAGATCAGCTGCCAAACTCAGAAAGCGCATCGCCTGTTAAACGATAAACTGTCCAACCATCTTTGGGTTCAGCGCCAAGAGACTCATAAAACTTAATGGATGGTTCATTCCAATCTAAAACACTCCATTCAATGCGGCCGCAGTCATTTTTAACCGCAATCTTGGCAAGTTCCTTTAACAATGCGGTGCCGGCACCAAGGCCACGGCGCTGTTGTCTTACATATAAGTCTTCTAGATAAATTCCGTATTTGCCTAACCACGTTGAAAAACTATAGAAATAAACTGCGTACCCGATTGGTATGCCGTCTAGCTCTGCGATTAAGGCAAAAGTTTTTGGTTGTTCAGAGAATAAAGTATTGTGAAAATGTTCTTCAGTGGCCAGTACTTCAAACTCGGCT
>CAZOBR010000046.1:0-17347 GCA_964578035.1 uncultured Gammaproteobacteria bacterium | reverse complement strand
ATCGGCATTGTACTAAAAGTAATTCCAATCACACAAGAAGGCGAATTACGTTATGACGTGTTTGCAGATTTCTTAAACGAAAAAACCAAACTACTCGCTATTACCCAGTTATCAAACGCACTTGGCACCGTAACACCGCTTAAAAAAATGATTGATGCTGCGCACGCAGTTGGCGCCAAAGTGTTAGTCGATGGTGCACAAGCAGTCGCACACACGGCGGTAGATGTACAAGCACTGGACTGTGATTTTTATGCGTTCTCAGGACACAAGATTTTTGGCCCAACCGGCATTGGTGTGTTGTACGGTAAAGAAGCTTTACTAGAAACCATGCCACCGTATCAAGGTGGTGGCGACATGATTAAATACGTGAGCTTTGCTGGCACCGAATACAACGAACTTCCCTATAAGTTTGAAGCGGGCACACCAAACATAGCTGGTGCAATTGGTTTAGGCGCGGCCCTTGAATACGTAAATTCAGTTGGCATTAACGCAATGGAAGACTACGAGCAAAGCCTGTTAGCCTACGCCACAGAAAAAATGCTATCGATTGATGGCTTGTCAATTATTGGTACGGCAAAAGACAAAGCCAGCGTCATTTCATTTTCATTAGACGGCGTACATGCCTCAGATTTAGGCACCTTGTTAGACCATCAAGGCGTAGCTATCCGTGTTGGTCATCACTGCGCGATGCCAGTGATGCAATTCTACGGTGTTGATGCGACTACTCGCGCTTCACTGGCGTTTTACAATAACCAAGCCGACATTGATGCGCTTGTTGCTGGCATTAATAAAGCGGCCACGATGCTCAGATAAAATAAAGTTTAAAAAATTATTATGAATGAAGAATTAAAACCGTATATCGTTGCCCCGGAAAAAGATCCAAACACCGCAAGCAAACCCAAAGGCCCGAGAACACCTGAGGAACTTGGCCCAGATATTATTGAAGCGCTACGCACGGTCTATGACCCAGAGATCCCTGTCAATATTTATGATCTTGGTTTGATCTACGACTTTAAAGTCGATGACAATTTTTTTGTGGATGTCACGATGACACTCACGGCGCCCGGCTGCCCGGTTGCAGAAACCTTTCCTGGCTTTGTTGAGAACGCAGTGAAAAGCGTTGTTGGCGTATCAGATGCGCGCGTTGAGCTGACGTTTGAGCCACCTTGGACCATGGCCAATATGTCAGAGGAAGCCAAATTAGAATTAGGTATGCTCTAAGCGAACAACTCGGTACTGTGCCCGTGGAAAAGCCCTCTATTCTTCAAGTTTTAGAAGACGCGCAGCTCGCCCACCAAGCGGGTGACTTTACTAACGCTCTAAAGTTTTACGAGCACTTTTTTGACCATGCGCTCGATCATGATCCGCTTGCGTATTACGGAGTTCGTTTATCACATTGCTTAAACGGTTGGGCAGAGCTAGCACAAGTATTTCCGGGTGCGAAAAATCGACTTGATGCAAAAAAACGACAAACGTTAGAAGGTTATTTAGAAAAACGTGATCCTGAACGCTTTCATGATTACTTATCTATTTGTCGTATTCTTGGTGTTGAAGAACAAGCCATAGAACAATTTTTGCACTTGTATCATGCTGAGCCGAAGTCAGCCGCCAAACTCAGTAAGTATTTGTGGGACGACTTAATCAATGCCGAACAGTGGCAAGTCTGCAATGAATTAATCACGCAGGCCAATTTAAAGCTTGATGAACTTTTTGCGGTGTTCGATGAAGCCGTGAAACTCAAAGAATTAGAACCGGCGTTTAACAACATTAAATTTGAACAACATATTGTTGATACTCTGCTAACAGACGTGCAGAATGTTGTGATGGTGCTTCGCTATGCAGATCGCAGCGACGATATTTTGGCACTAGAGCGGCAATTTCAACAAGGCGTGGAACACCGCAACCACGCGACATTAAGCAAAAGCGCACATGCAAAAGCAGCGTTTTTATTTATCGGACACTAGCCATGAGCAACCTAAGCATATGAGCAAAATAAACGAAGCCACCGTCAATGGGTGTTACTACCGTGAGTGGGCTTGTCTAGACGAACCTAAGGGCATTGTCTTATTAGTGCATGGCTTGGGTGAACATTGCGAGCGTTACAACAAACTTGGGGCAGTATTAAACCAAGCAGGCTACGACTTAAGCGCGCTTGATTTACCCAGCCACGGAAGGTCTGAAGGTAGACGTGGACACATTAATGCCTTTTCAGACTTTAACGACGCAGTTATCAAACTGTATGACTTAATCAAAGAAGCACACCCAAATACGCCGATTCATTTATTAGGCCATAGTATGGGTGGCTTAATTGCCAGCAGTGTTTTACTGGATCATCAAGATAAATTTACCAGCGCAATGTTGTCTGGTGCCGCCATTCAAAGCCCTCAGCAACCGCCTGATTGGCAAGTTTCGTTGATCAGCACAATTGCAAAATTCGCTCCCAAGCTAGGCATGTTAGCGCTTGATGCAAGCGGTATTAGCAAAGACCCTGCGGTGGTTGAAAAGTACATGGCCGATCCTTTAGTCAGCAAGGATAAATTGAGCGCGCGCTTCTTGGTAGAAATGTTTGCAACGATGAACCGCGTTGTCGAAAACGCCGAGACAATTAATTTACCGATATTGATTATGCACGGCACGGAAGACGTTATGACGGCGCCCGCTGGCTCTCAATTGCTGTACGATACAATTAGCTCTAGCGATAAAAGTTTAAAATTTTACAGCGGTTTACTGCACGAAATTTTTAACGAGCCAGAAGTGGATATTGTGCACTTTGATGTGCTGAACTGGCTCAATGATCACTAAGTCTAAATCAAGCGAAATCCAAATTCACGCCAAACACAAGTCAAACCCAAGTTAAACTAAGCCTCAGAGCGCCACCAAATATAAGTATACGCCAAGCCAAGACCGGCGCTCGCAACGACCCAGTAAAACGGTGTGATCGTGCCAGAGATTGGCGATACATCTAGCAATGCCGCTAAAATATTGGCATACACTGTTTGAAAAAATTGCAGTACATTTAAAGACGAACCGAAGGTCAAAAGCACAGCAATCACACCCGCAACAACGCCATAAAAATCAAACCAAAGTCGGCGCTTTGCAGTACGATCAAGCAATAAATTACTGACCACTTTATTGGTAAAGTCGTCGTCCGTTAAATTGGGTTGTTGTTGGCGGGCTGAATTAAACAGCTCATTTAAATCATCATTCATCATTCCAAGCCTTTAATACTTTCTGTAAATCTTGCCGCCCGCGCAAGATATGCGTTTTAACACTGCCAAGTGGTAACCCCATCATTGTTGCAATCTCACTCTGTGTACATTGCCGATGTAAATATAAGTGCAACACTGACCGACGCTGCGGCTTTAGTGTGCTCAATAGTTTAGCCAATTTTTTGTGTACTGATAAGTCCTCATGTTGCGGCATTTCTTGACTTAAGTCTGCGCTTTGAACCTCAAACTCACTGTCATCAAAAGAAAATAAGTTAAGCTTTGGCTTTCTGTGATGCTGTAAAAAAATATTATACGCGATGCGGTATAACCAGCTAGAGAACTTTGCTTGGTTCTTATAAGTATGTAACTTTTTAAATGCCTGAATAAACGCTTCTTGAACCAAATCGTCGGCAAGCGCTTCATCCCAATTACATAATTGGCGCATTGAATAACGCAATGCCGACTGGTGTCGCGTCACTAGTTCAGCATAAGCGCGCTGATTGTTATCGCGGTATGAATGCTCAATCAGCGCCGCATCATTTAAATCTTTCACAGCTAATTAATTTAATTTCGATTAGCCGTTGAGTTGTGAGTTATTGTCTTTCGTGTGCTTCCAATAAAATAATCTAGCGACCCCAATAAACCCTGGAATTAAACCAATAGCACTAAGCTCAAATACGCCAACAACTAGGCCTAAAATACCAATTGCTGCACCTATTGCCACTAACGTTAAGCCACTTTGCAGAGAGTCTTTTTCACCAGCACTGCTCGCAAAATTGTTTAACAGCTCTTCTGGTACATCTTTACCCGCATCCAGAAACTTTTGCACTAAGTCCATTTGCTGGCGCCGTTTACGGATGCCATAGATAGACAGTACGAGAACGAGTAAAACAGGTAAGCCAATTGAAAACACAATGGCCGTCATAGCAATAATAGTCTCAGACCCTGTTGGGCCATGCGAATCAAACCTTTTACGGCTCACCATTGCGTTAACTATTTCTTTTTTCTCCTGATCGGACAATCCCTGAATTTCTAACTCAATTGCATCACCCAATGATTCGCCAAACAAAGAACGAATTTTACTAGCAACTTCTTCAAACCTTTCATCTGATTTATTAAGCTGTTCGTCTACAATTGTTTCAACATTTTCTTGGTTAGTAATTACAGCCTCTTGCGCCATCACGCTCGTAAAAGACGAGATCATGGTCATAAAAGTAATTGCTAAGATAATTTTCTTCATTTTGCTACTCCGAGAATATAAGTAAATGCCAACCATATTGTTGGGTATACAGGCTTAGATGCCTAAAACTGAGGTTTGGATTCATTTTTTATCAATTAAGCAAAAATAATTACGAAAATAGAAGTCAACATGGTCGAACTCCATTCATCCGAAGGTAAACATTTAATAATTTTATCGCCCAATAAATCAATGAGCTGGGAAACGAACAAGAAAATTTTGATTGCATTGTTCTGTTTCAATATGAGCATAGCCATGGTCTGGGCTTATATGGGCGCGTGGATGGTATTACCCTTCGCTGGACTAGAAGTGCTGCTAGTGGGTATTGGTATGTATTACGTATGTTGGAAACTCAACTTCAAACAAATAATCACAGTTGAAGCAGAATCCTTAACCTTACAAAAAGGCGTGTATTTCCCAAAAGAAGAATGGCAGTGGCAAACCAGCCAAACCTCATTAGTCAAAAAACCCAGCCCATACAGAATGAGCGCCCCAACCCTATTCCTAAAGCACTTAAATCAACGCGTGGAAATTGGCGACTTTTTAAACCGTACGGAAAAAATCACCTTAAGAGAACATCTACTTGATTTAGGTATCCCTATCACAACAGTCCAATAAGGCTTTTCTTCTACAATGCCTGTATGTTGTACACTACGCCAATGCGATACAGCCGACAAACACTTGTTGAACAACTAGGCTCTGATGGTCAAACAGCGCTTGCTGAGGCACGCGTTGTGATTATTGGTGCGGGTGGTTTAGGTTGTACTGTTGGTGCGCAGCTTGCGGGTGCTGGTATTGGTGAGATCAATATTGTTGATCACGACACAGTCGATATTAGTAATTTGCATCGGCAGATTTTATTTCGCGAATCGGATATCGGTCAAAGCAAGGCGCATTGTGCCGCGCGTGAAATGATGGCTCTTAATAATGATATTAAGGTCAATGCGATTGATGTTCGACTCAATCCAAGCAATGTCAATGAACTTGGCCAAGGCATGACCGTGGTGATTGACGCTGCGGATAATTTTGCAACTTCATATTTGTTGAGTGACGCATGTCGAGACTTGGCTGTGCCATTATTAACGGCCTCAGTTAATCGCACCTTTGGTTATGTTGGTCAGTTTTGTGGAACCGAACGCACACCGTTACCAAGTTTACGCGCCGCATTTCCTAAACTGCCTGCGCAGCAAACCAGCTGTGACACGGTTGGGGTAACAGGCCCAAGCGTTGGCGCAGTGGCGAGTATTCAAGCGCAAGAAGCGATTAAGATTATTGTTGGCGATAAATCACAGCTCGCGGGTAAATTATTATACTTAGATCTTTGGAACTACTCGCAACACATTATCGATTTTACTGAAGCACCAGAACCCAATGACGCGCAAATTGCGCTAATCAGTGAGCAGGATATTAGTGATAACGACATTGTGTTTGATGTGCGCACCGAACAAGAAATTCTGAATGCCCCTTATGCGTTTACTGGCCTAGTTATCTCAGAGCCTGAGATTAGCAAGCAGCGGATCGTCTGTGCTTGTAAAAGTGGGCAACGAGCATTAGCCAAAGCACAAAACTTAATTGATAAAGGCCACTCAAACGTGGCGGCATTAATGCCGGATTAGTCGGTTTTTGTCGTTAGCGTTGTAAGATCTTATTTAAGAACGTCTTTGCCAAAGTAACACAAGTGCCGCACCAACGATGGCACCACCAATGTGAGCAAAGTGAGCAATGTTTTGGCCAAAAATAGAAACCCCTGTTATACCACCTGTGAGATCGATCATTAGCAATACTGGCACAAAGTACTTAGCGGCAACGGGCACCGGTAGAAAGATTAGCATGATCTTGAAATTCGGGAATAACAAAGCAAAAGCCGTCAAAATACCGTAAATAGCGCCGGATGCACCTACCATTGGCGCGTTAAACAAATAATAGTAGTTTTGTAAGGCTTCTTTATTCGCATTAACAACGGCCGAGCCTGGGATGCTGCCGTTTGCTAGCCACACCTGTAAATCTGATTCAGAAAGCCCAGCGTTAAGCAGTTCAGCCATAGCGCTTTGAAACTGAAAATGACTAACCGCAATTGAAATAATCCCTGCGCCAATGCCACACAATAAATAAAAGACAAGAAAGCGTTGATTGCCCCACACCTTTTCCAATACTCGGCCAAAGGACCACAATCCAATCATATTAAAGGCTAAATGCGCGAGTCCGCCGTGTAGAAATATTGACGTGACTAATTGCCAAACTTTGAAGTCTGGACTTTGCCAAAAATACAGCTCTAAGCCAGATCGTTGCCCAGCAAATAAGGCTTCAACAACAAAATAAGCCAACACAGTGACCAGAACCAAACGATTCGTCATGCTTTGCATTAGCGTTTTAATATCAAACATAGTGGGCAACGATTAGAACAAAGAAAAAAGTAATGAGTAGTATAGCAAGTCCATTCTGATTCGGCGTTCGTATCATAAGCATGTTAATCTCACGACATGAAGATGACACAAATATCGGACGGCAAAAATCTGCACATTGAGCTACTCGATTTGGGTGCCCGCATTGTTGGTATCAAAATAGGCGACACGCAAACAAACCTTGTTTGTGGTTATGCTGATATTGAGGACTACGCAAACGACGCATTCTATATGGGCGCGACAATTGGCCCGATTACAAACCGTATTAAAAATGCCACCCTATCAGTAAACAACGAGCCCTTTCAACTCCCCGCAAACGAAGGTGCAACCTGTTTGCACAGCGGCGACATGGGTTTTGATAAAGAGATTTGGTCATTAAAGAGTGCGTCAGATAGTCACGTGGAATATAAACTTGTTTATGATTTAAACAAAGTCGGCATGCGAGGAACCTTAACAACACTTGCTCGCTACACAGCGCAGGATAATGCGCTGTATATTGAATATCAGTCGCGCTGTGATACCACCACGTACATAAACCTAACCAATCATGTTTACCTTAATCTATCGGCCAATCAGACGGCGGTTCATGACCATGATTTTGTTTTCTACACGGATAAATTTGTAATTAAAGACGAGGAAAACGCGTCAACAAACGAGACTCAGAAAGTTAATTCACCATTTGAATATTCGCTGTGTGACACCTCCGTTTTTAATGGTTGTGTGGATCAACATTTTATTGTGAAAGATAATGCGGCAGATACAACTTTGCTCAGTGTAGCTCACGCGCAATCGCAAAGCACAGGTATTGCGGTTGAAGTATTGTCTAATTCACCTGGGTTTCATTTTTATACTGGGCATGGTTTAGCAGACCCTTTTGTACCGTTTCAAGGTTTTTGTATTGAAACGCAAACCATACCCAATGCAATTAACTTGAGTGAGTTTGAAGCGCCATTGTTAAACGCAAATGAATCACGCACTCAAACAACAGTGCTTAAATTCAGCACGTCAATTTAGCGAATAAGCTTTCGATAGGTTAAGTTAATTCGACCTTCGGCTTTAGCGCGCTTTGGGATTTGATGTTGCCAATACGTTTGAGTGGCTCCTTTCATTATTAACAAGCTGCCGTGTTGCAAACTAATACTGTGTTTTAGTTTGGTATTTGTTTTATGTCGCAAATGAAAATCTCGCGGTGCACCTAAGCTTAAAGATGCAATCACAGGGTTTAGCCCCAGCTCTGGCTCATCGTCGGCGTGCCAACCGTTTGAGTCTCGCCCATCTCGATAGTAATTAATTAATACACTATTAAAACTGTGTGCAGTGGCGCGTTCGATTCGGCCACTGAGCTCAAGCAATAATGGACTCCAAGCAACGGGCGTCATAGTATGATTCGAATAGCTGTAATCCAAACCAGCATCACCCATCCAACACGTTAAGCGTGGGGTTAGGTGCTGCTTTCCGTACACCGTCACTCGGTCTTGGGTCAACTCAGTTTGTTCAAAAATTTGTCTATAGAATGACCAAGCCTCGTCTTGTGCAATGAAATTTGCAGTGTATTCGATGTCTGCGCCCTCGAGTTGCAAGGCGAATGTCTCTTTATCGAATATTCCTGCTTGAAATTGGTCATTACTCATACATTTTGTACAGCTGCTTGCTTTATAATGCGGCTTTTAAAATATAACAGTTAAGAATTACTTCAGGTGAATAATGCAATTTAATGGCAGCGATAGCTACATCTCAACCGATGATCTAAGCTTGGCGGTTAACTCGTCAATCATTTTACAACGCCCCCTGTTAATTAAAGGCGAGCCTGGTACGGGTAAAACCATGTTGGCCGAAGAAGTAGCGGCCTCGCTCGGCAAACGCTTAATTCAGTGGCACATTAAATCAACAACTAAAGCGCAACAAGGGCTGTATGAATATGATGCGGTTTCTCGCCTACGTGATTCGCAATTAGGTGAAAAAGACGTTAACAACATCAGCAACTACATTGACAAAGGCAAACTGTGGGAAGCCTTTGAGTCAGACGAGCAAGTTGTGTTATTGATTGATGAAATTGACAAAGCGGATATCGAATTTCCAAATGATCTATTAGTGGAAATCGACAAAATGGAATTCTTCGTCTATGAAACTGGCGAGACTATTAAGGCCAAGCACCGCCCAATTATTATTATCACCAGTAATAATGAAAAAGAATTACCAGATGCTTTTTTACGCCGTTGCTTTTTCCATTTTATTAACTTTCCTGATCGCGACACAATGCAACAAATCTTAGACGTGCATCATCCAAGTGCGAAAAAAGATTTGGTTAAAGAAGCCTTAGACGTTTTTTTTGAAGTACGCTCAGTACCGGGCCTTAAAAAGAAACCATCGACCTCTGAGTTAATTGATTGGCTAAAATTATTAATGGCCGATGATATTCCCACCGATATATTAAAAGATCGTGATAACCACAAGGCAATTCCACCGTTGTATGGCGCCTTGTTAAAAAACGAGCAAGACGTGCAATTATTAGAACGGTTGGCATTTATGCATCGCCGTGAGACTCGTAACCAATAACAGACTGACACAATGTTACTCAATTTTTTTGAGACTCTGAGAAATCAGGGCTTACCGGTAACCATTCGTGAGCTGTCGGATTTAATCACCGCGCTTGAGCACCATATTGTGTTTTCCGATATGGAGAAGTTCTATTATCTCGCGCGCACAGTGATGGTTAAAGACGAAAAGAACTTTGACAAATTTGATCGAGCCTTTAAAGCGCACTTTACCGAGTTAGAAAAAATTGAAGATTTCATTGAAGCCCTGATACCTGAAGACTGGTTACGTAAAGAGTTTTTAAAAACACTCACCGAAGAAGAAAAAGCTAAAATCGAAAGCCTTGGTGGTTTAGAGAAGCTAATCGAAACGTTTAAAAAGCGTTTAGAAGAACAAAAAGAGCGCCACGAAGGTGGCAATAAGTGGATTGGAACCGGTGGCACCTCACCCTTTGGTAACAGTGGCTACAACCCAGAAGGCATACGTGTTGGTGGCGAAGGCGGCGGCAAAAGTGCCGTTAAAGTCTGGGATCGACGCGATTTTAAAGACTTAGACGACAGCATTGAGCTCGGTACGCGTAATATCAAAATGGCATTACGCCGCTTACGTAAGTTTGCCCGCACTGGTGCTGAAGATGAGCTAGATTTAGACGACACAATTAAGTCCACCGCACACAACGGCGGCTTACTGGATATTAAAATGGTGCCTGAACGCCATAATTCGGTAAAAGTGTTATTGCTGTTTGATGTCGGCGGTTCGATGGACCCATATGTAAAAACCTGCGAAGAACTCTTTAGTGCAGCTCGTATCGAGTTTAAACATATGGAGTACTTCTACTTTCACAACTTTATTTACGACGGACTTTGGCAAAACAATGGCCTTCGTTACGACGAGGTGATGCCAACACACGATGTGTTGCGCAAATATGGCCACGACTATAAAGTCATTTTTGTTGGTGACGCCGCAATGGCAACCTATGAAATCACTCACTCTGGAGGCAGCATCGATTTTATGAATCGTGAGCCTGGCAGTAATTGGTTAAAACGCTTTACTGACACCTATGAAAAAACGGTTTGGTTAAACCCAACTCCAGAAGAATATTGGCAACACACTCAGTCTACTAAAATTATTCAAGACCTGATGGACGACCGTATGTACCCCTTAACATTGAAAGGCATGGAAGAAGCAATGGCTTATTTAAGCCGTTAATACACTTTTTGTCGTGCTCTGCGCCGCTTTGTTTCGTGTTGGATTTGATCAACGGTATAAATAACCAACGCCAACCAAATCATACCGAAGGCAATACCCCAGTTCCTATCAAACGACTCTTTGTATAAATAAACACCGATCAATAGCTGCAGCGTTGGGCCAATGTACTGGCTCATGCCAAGAGCTGTTAAACTCAATACCTTGGCTGCCGCCGCAAACAGTAATAATGGCGCCAAAGTAACCAAACCACCTAAGATTAGAAAACCATCGATTGTTAAGTCTTGCCCGAAGGACAGCGTCGACTGCCTGTGCAAGTACAATAAATACAACAACGCTGGCAGCATTAACAAGCCTGTTTCAACGCCCATGCCTAACGCCGCGGGTACCTGAATGGTTTTTTTCAACACAGCGTAAATGGCAAACGACATTGATAAAACTAACGCAATGTATGGAATTTTTCCATGCGCGATGACTAAATATAGAATCCCAGCGGCAACTAGCGCCAGCGCCAACCACTGCATTTTACGCAAGCGCTCTGCAAAAAACACAACGCCAAACAATACGGTTATCAACGGGTTAATAAAGTAACCCATAGACACTTCGATAATGTGCTCAGCATTAACGGCCCAAATATACATGCTCCAATTAATGGAGATAAATATTGAGGCCAATAACAAGCGAGATAATATTGCAGGTTGCTTACACAGCGCTACAAACTCATGCCAGCGGCGCACAAATACAATATAGATGATCACAAAGACAAACGACCACAGCATTCGATGTACCACCACTTCGATACTGTCGACCGAGGCAACTTGTCGCCAATAAATAGGCACCAAGCCCCAAATGGTATACGCCAAAATGGCGCTCACCAAACCGAGACGTGAAGACATACTATAATCTACGCTTAGCCTTGGCTAAAAATTGACGACTTCGACGATGCCTTCACGCCGCGGATCGACACCGCCTTCAAATTGCCCATCCGCTTTACGCACTATTACACTGAGCCCCGAATTCTCACCGGCACTTTCTTTTACTTCAAAACCATAGTCGCGCAAACCTTGTATTAAGTCTGCTGAAGCGCGGTCTTTCTCGATACGTACTTTGTCGCCACGTGCGACCATATTGGGTAGATTCACCGCTTCTTGAGCTGACAAGCCCCACTCCAACACGCCTATCAGTGTTTTAACTGTGTAGGCAATAATCGAATTACCACCTGGTGAACCTGTTGCCATCAAAAATTCTTTATTTTGATCTAACACAATGGTGGGAGACATAGACGAACGCGGGCGTTTATTAGGCTCAATTCTATTCGCAATCGCTAGTCCATTTTCATCACGCGGTTGAAATGCAAAATCGGTTAATTGGTTATTTAAAAACATACCACCCGCCATACGGGTTGAGCCAAAGATGCTCTCAACGCTGGCGGTTAATGACACAACATTGCCTTTGCTATCCATCACAACAAAGTGAGTTGTGCCCGCAACGTCATTGGTTTGGTCATTTCCAAAAGCGACTTTTTCAGCAGTTTGAAATGCCCACGGATCACCATGACTTGCTGTTTTTATGGCACGCTTTGGTGAGATTAACGCTGCTCGTTTTTGTAAGTACTCAGGGTTCAGTAAACCCTCAAGCGGCACGTTGACAAATTGATCGTCTGCAAAATAATGATCACGATCGACGTAACTCAAGCGTTGCGCTTCTGCAACTAATTGCCAATTTTTTGGGTCAGCACTACCTTGCTCACTAAAGCTAGGACTATGCTCAAGTATGCCCATAATCATCGCAACAGCAGCCCAAGATGATGACGGTGGTGGCCCACACAACACCTTACTTTTATAGGGCGCACAGAGCGCGTCTTTTTTCTGCGCTTGATAGTTAGCAATGTCTTGCAAACGCAGTTGACCTGCACGCGGTGACATTTGCACTTGCTCAACAATTTCTGTGGCAATTTCATCGCGATAAAACGCAGTCGGGTCTGCAGCAATGATGTCGAGAGTTTTTACATAGTCGGCATTTTTAAGAATCGCGCCAGCCGCTAGCGGTTCACCATTTTCATCATGAAAATAATGATAGGCATCTAATGGACCGTCTTCTCGTGTTGATGGAATAAATCGACCAAAGCGTTTTAACATACCAGCCAAACGTGGCGAAACTTCAAAGCCATCATGTGCAAGTTTACGCGCATAAGAAAACTGCTTGCCCCAATCAAGTTTGCCATGATCAGCATGCGCTAACGCAAGCATTGCAACCATTCCCGGCACTCCGGTAGACAAGCCACTGTTCTTGGCATCGATATAAGCTAAACGTTCACCCGATTGATTTAAAAACTGAGTTGGGCTAATTGACGCTGGCGCAGTTTCACGGCCATCGTAAACGGTTACTTTTTTACTAGTATTATCGAAATAACTTAAATAGCCGCCACCGCCAAATCCTGAACTTTGTGGCTCTACCAAACTCAGCACAGCCTCTATTGCAATTGCTGCGTCTACTGCTGAGCCACCTTGGCGTAAAATTTCGGCACCCGCCTTGCTGGCATGTGGATTTGCAGTAACCACCATTGCCGAAGGCTTATCAGCTCTAAGATCTGGTAGTAGTTGTGCCGCACGTTGCGTTTCTGTTGAACAGCCTACTAACCAAATAATGAGTACTGATAAGGCCGCAATGCTAAGTCGTTTTTTAACAATCATTACTTCACTCTCTAATCTCACGCGCAAAACCAAATTCATAAGAATTATTGTACCGTGGATATCATAATGTAATATGCAAACACAGCAAGATTTCTGCCTTTTTTAATACGGTACGCAATCGGCTAAATGCAGTAGGCAAAAATAAAGCGCTTATCCATAATCGGATAAGCGCTTATTTGCGAATATGGTTACGGTTGGCTACGTGGCTATTTAGCCGCCAGTTAGCCGCCAGTTAGCCGCCAGTTAGCCGCCAGATAAAACCAGATGACCTTTTTGGCCTAATTCTAAACTATCAAAACCATCCAAGGCTTGCGCATTGGCAAACTTTTTCTCTGCAGAAATAATTTTCAAGGTGGCAATCGAATTACCAATTGCTTGACCACTTTCATCTAACACAACGTCTTCACCTTTTTCAAAAACCAATACGGTATCACCTTGTTTAAACAAACCAGAACCATAATTTAATGTGATTTCACCCTCGTCAGAAATTTTCATCACACGAATTGGAAACAAACCAGTAATCACCTTATCAACCAGCTGATCGACTGATTTCTCAATGGCCTGATCTAATACTTGCTCAACAGCTTGGTCATCACCAATAGCAACTCGCGCATTGGTTTGCGCCGACACGCTCGACTCAATGTCTTGAGTTTGATCTGCCACACCAATCAACTTGAAGTCGAGATCAACAAGGCCGACTGCATTTTCTGATTTGCCACGTTTTTGTCGATACGCACCGAACTCAGTAATCGTTGCCGTTAGAATATAGTCCAAGCCTGCTTGAGAATATTCTGTGTCAGAGTATTTCTTTGTGTAGTAATCTTCAAGGCGCAAACTCTGTTTGTCCAACCGCTGAGTCAACTGAGCATAGTCGAGTACTGTGAATTTACGTGTCTTAATCAATGCGGTATTCAAGCCGCTATTGATTGCATTAATGACATTTTCTGGCTGTCTATCCGTTTTCGGGTTTTTAACCCCATAATGAATGTCACCCACGCCGATAGTGCCAACCTTTTGAGCCGCCGCGATGTTCGGTATCGCACATAATGCAATAGACAAGGCAGCGCCAACCAACCCAGAATAAATAGATTTCATAGTAAATAAACTCGATTATAATAATTTTGAGCTTTGTGTGAAAAGCCCTGCATTAACAATTTCACAGCTTAGTAAGACATACGAGAATACCCAACCACTAGTCCTACAACTGCAAATGTTTGCAAAATATACCATTGCTGCCATCGGAATGCACACAGGCATTAACTGATTTTAAGACCTGTACATTGACGATTATCATACAATTTGCAAGAAAAAAACGATCTGATATAACCCATTTCCTTAAGTTTGGTGTATTGTTGGAGTATAAAATATATAAGTGATGCTGGCTTTTCGGTGCTGACTAACAGGCTGCCACGCAAGCTTTAGATCATTTTGATGTTTTTATTGGGGGGCAGATGCTCAGAATAGTATTTCTGAGATGCCGAATGAATACTCATGTATAGCAGCGCTATATCGGTGAGTAGTTAACATTATTGGCTTGGGAGTTTTACGTCATGAAAAACGTTTCTTTCTTCGGTTCATTTACGATGGATCGTGTGCTGTTTTTTGCACATTAGTTTTAATAACGGGCATCACAAAGTCGGCGGAACTGCCGCAATTTATTACGTTAGGTACCGGCGGTGTAACCGGTGTTTATTATCCTGCTGGCGGCGCAATATGCAGGATGGTAAATAAGAACCGCAAAGAGCATGGGGTACGATGTTCGGTTGAAAGTACACAAGGTTCAATTTACAACTTAAACACAATTGGCGATGGTGAGTTGGACTTTGCAGTAGCGCAATCTGATGCACAATACCATGCGTATCATGGCACAGACGTATTCAAAGAGCTTGGTGCAAACCAAAATCTACGCTCTGTCTTTACCTTACATTCAGAGCCATTCACAGTTGTTGCGCTTGCTTATATTGTGCATTTAGAAGCTTCAAAATTTGGCATGCAGGGTCTACAAAAAAATACGACTCGCAGTCTTGCCAGTAAAATGATGTTATCTGTTTTTGGCTTTTTGGTAATGACCTTGATCGCCGCATTCACGTATTACGGTATTGGTTGGATAAAAGTTGTGGCTGGCGATTCAACCTTTGCCGTGATGTCTGTGTTACTCGTATTAACTTATGTCGACAATATTGATTTCGATCAAGAAATTTTATCAATTCAAGCGGCGGCCGATCGACCAAGAAAAGAGTTTGTCTATTTAATTGCCTTAGGGTTGTTTGGTATCGTATTTATGCGACAACGACAACACACCAATAAAAAAATGCTATAACTGAAACAACACTACGCAAAGTAAAGTAGTGTGATAGATTAGTTACAACAACGGTCTGAAATTGAGGTGCTTATTAATAAGTACTTACTTTAAACAAAAGCATGAAGGCTGGCGGGCAATGCATTTAACTCAAACAGGCACAACACGCTCTTTATCAAGATTCGTACTGCTTTTTGCAGTGCTGAACATGCTCGGCGCGTGTGTACAAAACAAGCCATATCGCACACAGTTTTTTGATCAGCCCTGTTATCACGCTGGTTCTATGTGTGACCAATCATTTATAGAGCAGCACCCTGCTTTTGATTTAACCTTTTTAGAATTCACTGAACGCGGTAACCTGTATAACCGCGACCATGCACGCAGTGTGATGGATTTTATCGATACTTATGCAAAATCCGACAACGGCGCGGCTGTTTTTGTGTTTGCGCATGGCTGGAAACACACAGCGGCACCTGACGATTCTAACGTAATGCAATTTAAAGACTTTTTAGCACGTGCTGCTGAGAATGAAATTGTTGGTCGTCGTAAAGTCATCGGTGTGTTTATTGGTTGGCGCGGCAAATCGATTGATCTTCCTCTGGCAAAAGAAACAACCTATTGGGCTCGCAAATCAGTTGCTGAAGAAATTGGCAGCGGTGGAGCCACTGAAGTGCTATCTGAGTTACAACAAATATTAGTGAGTCAGTTTGAAGACATTGATGCAAAACGACAATTACCAAAAAACAGCTATGTGATTGTTGGACACAGCTTCGGTGGCGCAATTGTGTTAAGCGCAATACACGATGTCTTACTGCACGAACTGATAAAAGCTGCAGGCGCAATGCGCTCGCGCGACGTTCAACAGTGCTCCAAAGTAAAACGTTTCGCAGACGGCATTGTGTTACTCAATCCCGCAATTGAAGCAAACAAAGTGATCTTATTAAAAGAAGCGGCCGCACGGTGTCAGTTCGACGAATATCAACCAACATTAATGCATGTGGTCAGCACCGATGCTGACATTGCTACAAAGCGCTATTTCCCAATCGGACAATCCATCGACATCACTCGCACAGTCGGCCCAAAGAAATTATCACGTACTATTAATAATAAAAATATTGAACTAAATGAAGGGGCTCTAAATATTCGCACCGCCGGCAACTTACAACAACTGCGCACTTCATATTTGGGTTTTGATAAAAAAGCAAAGCAATGGCGCTTTAGTGATTGTCGTGACGACCTAACAAAATGCGGTGTTAAGTCTAAACGCCAACAACGCAATCATTTTCCGAACCATAAAAACGATCCAATAGAGTTCATAAAAACCGACTCTTACTTTATGAAAAACCATAATGATGTTTTTGGTTGTTATACACAAAGTTTTATCACCACTACAATTTTGGAAACTCAAGCAATTGATAAAGGTTATGCCAGAGTTGATGATTCAGAGAAAGGCAGCTGTAACCCTTTATTATTCAATTTTAAAAAATGTTTCAATCAGCAACTCGACGAGTATGAATGCTCTACTCCTAAGTAATATTCATTAAGCATTTAATACTAACGACGCAAAAATATTCTTGTTATAATGCACGCACTCGATACCTTTATCGGGGTTCTCAGGGCGGGGTGTAAGTCCCCACCGGCGGTAATCGTTTGTATTGTTATTAGTAATAATACGTAAGCGTAGCCCGCGGGCGCTTTTAGTAATTCTTTTACTAAAAGGACAGCAGACTTGGTGAGATTCCAAGGCCGACAGTTAAAGTCTGGTT
>CAZOBR010000045.1:0-17370 GCA_964578035.1 uncultured Gammaproteobacteria bacterium | reverse complement strand
CAGGTGTCGCGTTGCGCAGAATATTTGCCATTTCTGTCATCTCGACCATAAAGGTTGAGCGTCCGCCGGCTAAATCGTCGGCGGCACCGATACGTGTGAAAATGCGATCAATTGGACCAAGCGTGACCGAATCTGCTGGCACATAACTGCCCGTGTAGGCGAGCAGGGTGATTAAGGCATTCTGCCTCATATAAGTACTTTTACCCCCCATATTTGGGCCAGTAATAACCCGCATTTTTGTTGCTGCGTTAAGTACTAAATTATTCGCAATAAAAGGTGCAGATTGATGTTCTTCGACAACCGGGTGGCGGCCAGCAATAATTTCAATGCCTGGCTCATTGACTAATTTAGGTCGGCAAAAATTCAGCGATATGGCGCGTTCGGCAAAGTTACACAATACGTCTAACGAGGCTAAAGATTGCGCCATTAATTGCATTGCGCTTAGGTCTGGTTGCAATTGATCGAGCACGCTTTGATATAAAAACTTTTCTCGTGCCAGCGATTTTTCGCGTGCGCTAAGCACTTTGTCTTCGTATTCCTTTAGCTCTTCAGTAATGTAACGCTCGGCATTTTTTAAGGTTTGGCGACGAATATAATGCTCAGGCGCATTTAAGGCTTGTGCTTTACCTACCTCAATATAAAACCCGTGTACGCGGTTGTATTTAACTTTAAGTGTGCTAATGCCAGTTTGCTCGCGTTCGCGCTGCTCAAGCTGCACCAAAAAATCGCCAGAGTTTTTACTTAAAGTGTGTAACTCTTGAAACTCACTATCGAACTCAGGGCGAATCACGCCGCCATCGCGAATTACCGCAGCAGGTTCATCCGCAATGGCGTCGTCTAACAATGTCTGCGCCTGTGAAAATGGTCCTAAGGTTTTCGCTAGGTTGTTTATTAAGTCAGATTGAGTACCTTTAAGTAGCGCTTCTATTGCCGGTAGACAGTGTAGAGCAGTACGTAAACGAACTAGGTCTCTTGGACGTGCGCTATTCAAAGCAATACGCGTTAAGATTCGTTCAATGTCGCCAGATTTACGTAATAGCTCATGAACTTTTTGCTGATCTAAGCTTTCGATAAATTCGCTTACCGCAAGTTGGCGTTGGCTGATTACTTGATGATCTGTAATGGGGCCATGCAGCCAGCGACGTAGCAGGCGTGCGCCCATCGGATTAGCGCACTTATCCATCAATGCCACTAGCGTGAATTCACGACCACCGGATAGATTGGTTTCAATTTCTAAGTTTTGACGGCTGGCGGCATCAATAATTAAGTAATCACTTTTTTGCGAGATACCAAAGTCATTGATATGCGGCATTGCATCGTACTGCATATCTTTGGTGTATTGCAGTAGTGCACCAGCGGCACTAACAGCCAACGGGAAATCTTGGCAGCCATAAGCAACGAGATTTTTGGTATTAAACTGTCGGCACAGTAATTCATTTGCAACATCAAAATCGAAATACCAATTTGGTACGCTACGTGTCGGTATATTTAGTCCTGAACTTGATGCTAGGCCATCGTTTTCGTTTAGGCGCTCAGCTATTAGCAACTCCGCAGGCTGCATACGTTGCAATTCGGATTGCACTTGCTCGATTGAGTCCAATTGTTGTGCTTTAAATAAACCCAGTGATAACTCCAGTGTTGCAATGGCGTATGTGCTGTCGCGTTCATAAATCGCAGCTAAAATATTGTCGCGGCGTTCATCCAATAAACTGTCTTCGACTAAAGTGCCTGGAGTAACAACGCGCACAACTTTACGTTCTACTGGGCCTTTGCTGGTTGCCGGGTCGCCAATTTGCTCAGCGATGGCAACTGATCTACCCAGTTTAACCAGCTTAGCCAAATATTGATCAACCGAATGAAATGGTACACCCGCCATCGGAATAGGTTCGCCGCCTGATTTACCGCGTTGGGTTAAGGTAATGCCTAATAAACGTGACGCCAGTTCAGCGTCCGCGTAAAAGACCTCGTAGAAGTCTCCCATGCGATACAGTACGAGTGTGTCAGGGTAATCTGCCTTGATGCCTAAGTACTGCTGCATCATCGGCGTATGTTGTGAAACGGGTGTTGCTGTCACGGTTTAGCGTTGTTTTTGTGAGAGTAGTTGGTTGACCATATGCGATATTTTTTCGTGAACTTTCGGTGCGCCCGCAATTAAGTCACCGGATTTAAAAACATCTACATCACCTGAAATATCGCTAATCATTCCGCCGGCTTCTTTAACAATTAAAGAGCCAGCGGCGATGTCCCATTCGCGTAAGCCTAATTCCCAAAAGCCGTCATAACGGCCGCAGGCCACATAGGCTAAGTCAAGAACCGATGAGCCAGTGCGGTGTATGCTTTGCGCGCGCGGCATTAGTGCGGCAAATGTTTTAAGCCAAAATTTTGTTTCTGCGCCTTGCCGGTAAGGAAAGCCTGTGCAAAGTAAACTGTCTGATAAGCGGCTTGTCTCAGAAACCCGAATTCGACGGCCATCTAATTGCGCGCCTGCGCCTTTGCGAGCCGTGAATAGCTCGTTGCGTAAAGCGTCGTAGATAACGCCAACAAGTATTTCGTCTTTGTGCCTTAGCGCAATCGACACACAACAATGTGGGTGGGCGTGTAGAAAATTATGGGTGCCATCCATTGGATCAATTATCCAACAGAATTCGCTGTCTCGGCCTAAATCGCCAGCTTCTTCACTGAGCACATTGAATTCAGGGTAACTGCTATCTAGGTATTCAATGATTGTGCGCTCGGCCAAAAGATCAATCCCCGAAACCAGTTCTGCACGGCTTGCACCATTCGATTGTTCATGCACTTTTTTCTGAACTTGAATTCGATCAAGTTGAGTGATGTTTTGAGTGATGATTTTGCCTGCCTCAAGTGCGGCAGCCACGGCCACGTTTAACGCGCCGTTAGTTTGGTTGGAATCCATGCGGAAGTCCCGAAGATTAAGTTGTAAAAAAGCAGAACGCAATTGTAACGCTGGAGTTGCGATAAAGAAAGAACAAAGCAGCGATGAACGGTTAGAATAGCGATTTTAGTATTCCAATCTTTACGTCACTATCTTTACGTCACTATGTCTAGTCTTAGTCAAATACGCCTTGTATTAGTTGAACCAACGCACCCAGGTAATATTGGCGCAGTAGCACGTGCAATGAAAACCATGGGGCTGAGTGATCTGGCCTTGGTTAAGCCTAAAAAATACCCACATTACGAAGCCACTAAAAGGGCGGCTGGCGCGCAAGATGTCTTAGAGCAAGCGACCGTGACTGGGAGTGTTGCTGAAGCCGTTGCACAATCAACACTGGTTTTGGGTACATCTGTGCGAGACAGAGAAGTGACATGGCCAACATACAGCCCGAGAGAAGCCGCAGAAAAGTCGCATTCACATTTAAATCAAATGCCGCAGTCTCATCAAGTTGCTATTTTGTTTGGGCGAGAGAGCAGCGGTTTGACGAATCAAGAAATGGATTTGTGTGATTGGCAGATTCGTATTGATGCGAACCCTGAGTACAGTTCGCTTAATTTGGGCAGTGCAGTACAAATTATTAGCTATGAAATGCGCTTAGCGAGCTTTCTGACTAGCAAGCAAGATCAACAAGATTTATCAAATCAAAGCGATTCGTTGACAGCCGCTCAGAAAAGACAACAAAGTGCGTCAAAAGAACAGTTAGAAGGGCACCTTCAGCACTTGAAATCGACATTAGAAGCCTTAGACTTCATTAAGGCGAAGCCGCCAACTGTGCTGATGCGCAAATTGGCTAGGTTGTACAATAAAGCGCAACTGAATGTCGAAGAAATTCAAATCTTACGCGGTATTTTATCTGCGATGAACGACAAGCTTAAATAAGCCGAACCTGGTAATCAGTAATTAGCTAATCATTAGGTTTTAACATTAGTAGTACAAAAAAAAGCAGCGCAGTAAACTATGTTTGATAGATTAAAAGAAGATATCGCCATTGTATTTGAGCGAGACCCAGCAGCCCGGCATGCCTTTGAAGTATTAACGGCTTACCCCGGCGTGCATGCCGTGTTATTTCATCGCCTGTCACATGGCTGTTGGAAAGTTGGATTGAAATGGTTGGCGCGCTTTATTTCTCATTTTGCCCGCTGGATAACCGGGATAGAGATTCATCCAGGCGCTATTATTGGTCGACGATTGTTTATTGATCACGGCATGGGTGTGGTGATTGGTGAAACGGCCGAAATCGGCGATGATTGTACGCTCTATCATGGTGTTACATTAGGCGGTACCAGTTGGAATAAGGGTAAACGGCATCCAACCTTATTAAACAATGTTGTAATTGGTGCGGGTGCCAAGGTGCTTGGTCCAATTACCGTGTCTGATGGCGCTCGAATTGGCTCAAACTCTGTGGTTGTGAAAGATGTTTCGGGTGGTAGTACAATGGTTGGTATTCCGGCTCATGCAGTCGGTTCTGATGAATACCAACGCGCAAATGGCACGTTTGATGCCTATGGTCAGAACTCAGAAAGTGATGACCCTGTCGCGTTGGCGATCCACCAGCTGTGTGAGCAAATTCAAAATATGGATAAACATAATCGTCTTTTGTTAGAGCGTTTGTCGAGTGCGGGTGTTGACATTGGTGACATTGATTTGCCTAAAGTAAATACCCAATGTATTGAGTTATCATCATCATTGGCAAAATCAGCGGATGTAAAAGATGGTAAAAAAAGTTAAATTAACTGTAAATAACGACTTTTTGTAAGCATTATCGATTAAAATACTCAAATGATTACTGTTACTAAACCTGCGGCGAATCGAATTGCAGATCAGCTGCTAAAAAACGATGCAATTGCTCTGCGCTTTGGCGCACGTGAATCAGGTTGTTCTGGTTTCTCATATGTTATGGATTTTGCGCGCTCAATTGAACAAAATGATATTGTTTTCGAGCATCATGATATTAAAGTGGTTATTGACCCTAAAAGTCATTCAATTTTAGATGGAACGCAAATCGATTATGTGTCGGAAGGTTTAAATCAGACATTTAAGTTTTCTAACCCAAAAGCAACAAATGAGTGCGGTTGCGGTGAAAGCTTTGCAGTAAATCAGTAGCTTTGTATAAGTTAAAGTTTACACGCGAGCAGTAAACCTAATAGTAAAACTGTATTTTAAATATAAGCAAAATCCCTAGCGCCTTTTTGTAAATAAGAATAGGCAAAAAGGCAAAAGGATTTAAGGTCTTAATTATCCACCCCGAACGTTATAAAACGAGGATACACCCGTGATGAGCATCACTAAACAATTAAAAATTTCATTGCCGTTAGCACTAGTTCTTGTTTTTGCAAGTAACATTGTATTGGCGCAGGACTACACTAAAATAACGCGCTTAGGCACATCGCAATCGGTTTGTGCTGGCGGTATACAGACCAAAGAAGAGTTACAGGATTTTTATGCAAAAAATCCGAGTGCAGCCCGTGAAATTCTCGCTGACTCTGGTTGGGCTGGTAGTGCAGATGACTTGCTGGATGCTATTTCGCGTGGCGATATGGTTGAGCGTAGCTACCCTGTTGGTACTAAGCTCGCTTGGATGGGCGCAAAGGTGAATGGTCGTAATATCGCTCACCCTTATCGTGAGTGGGCTGGTTCTAAGTCTTTTGAAGCATTTCAAGTGAATGTATCAACTGATTGTAACGTTTATCACATCGCGATTCCTAAAGCGTGTTGTAATATTTCATTGGTTGCGGTGACGCCTGACGATTCGGCAGAGTGTAGTGCACCAGAGGCAGCAGCGATTGACGCTGCTCCGGCAGCGGCTGCGGTTGCACCAATTGCGGCAAACAAAGGCGCTTCTAACGCATTGGGCTTAGTACCATTCATTGGACTCTTTGGTGGTAGTGAAACACGTCCACGACGAGAAATTGCGTGGGACATGGATATGATCGACACAAGCAGTTTGGTTGGTCTACGGGCCGGTCTTGCAAAACAGCTTAATACGAAAACTTCAGCATTTGTACAAGCATCCTATTACGAGCGTACTAGTGTTGGTGATGGTTTTGATTACCCAGATGACAACCTAGCCATTGATATTGGGGTTGATTATAAACTTACACCAAAAACGTTTATCGGTGGTGGTATTGGTGCATGGAATGTTGATGACAGCGATTTCAGTGATACCTCTTTGTTTGGTCACGTGGGTGGTGATATCGGCAATAGTAATTTTCAATGGTTTCTTGAAGGCCGTGTCTTTGATAGTGACTCTGATCTTAGTGACTCTATCTCCGATAATAACTTGGTCAGCGGCGGCATTCGCTATTTGATCAAGTAAGCTAAGCTTTTCTTAACGAAGAAAGCGGCATTAGCCGCTTTTTTTGTTTACGTAGCGATCGTTTCTTTCTAGGCTTATGGCTAATATCGAAATACCAGTTAACAAAATTACCACAACCGAAGTTGATGGTTTTAATATTGATAGACTTGACAGAGGTCAACAAGGACAGCCAATACAGCGTAAAAAAATATCGCCAAACAGTAAACGTGTTGGCATATCGACTCTTGGCTGCAAGGTTAATACGTATGAGTCTGAGTTGATCGGCGAAACTTTAAAAACGCAAGACTGGCATTTGGTGCCAAACACAGATGTTGCGGATTTATATCTGATTAATACCTGCACAGTAACACGCGAGGCAGATCGCCAGGCTCGCCAAACTGTGCGTAAGCTAATTAAACGAAACCCCGATGCGTTAGTGGTTGTTACTGGGTGCTATGCGCAGATGGATCCGCAAGCTTGTGCTGATATTCCAGGTGTTGACTTAGTTCTTGGTAATGACCGCAAACTGGATGTGCATAAATTATTGCCAGATTTAGAAAAAGGCGATTTGCCTAAAGTGATGGTGGGCGATCTAGACCAACATGTGAGTTTGCCCGATCAACTATTGGCAGGCTATGAAGCGCACACGCGCGCGTTTGTGCAAATTCAGCAGGGTTGTGATCAAGGTTGCACTTTTTGCATTATTCATGTGGCACGTGGCCCAAGCCGTTCGCTAGCGCCAACCTTGATTAAACGACAAGTGCAACGCTTAGTTCTAAATGGTTATCCTGAAATTGTTATTTGCGGTGTTGATCTTGGTTCATATGGTGATGATCTTGGTGGTGAATTTGATTTAGTTGATTTGCTGCAAGAATTATTACTCCTTGAAGCGGATGATGCTAACCCATTTAGAATTCGCTTAAGTTCTATTGATCCGCACCATATTAGCGATCGTTTAATTGCCTTAATGGCCAACGAACCTAGAGTTTGCCCACATATTCATTTGTCACTACAAAGTGGCAATACCTTGATTCTAAAACGCATGAAGCGGCGCTACACGGCAGAAAAAGTGCGTGAACGCATCACGGCATTACGCGCTGTTGTGCCGCACTTAGTTATGAGTGCTGATGTGATGGTTGGTTTCCCAACTGAAACACAACAGCAGTATCAAGACACGCAAGACTTGGTTTGTGAGTTGGATATTGCTTTTCCGCATGTTTTTTCGTACTCAGAGCGAGAGGGTACGCCCGCCGCCCGCATACCAAACGTCAAACAAGTACCCGTTGCGCAGCGTAAAGCCAGAAACTTAAGTTTAAGAGAATCAGCCAAACCATTACAGACTCGATTATTAAACTCAAAAGTAGGGCAAGTTGCGTGGGTGCTACCTGAAAAACACGCCAAACGCGAAGGTTATAGTCTTTGTCGAGCAGAAGATTACTTGGCTGTGTTAGTTCCTAGCGAAATTATTGAGCTCGGTAAATGGTCAAAAGTTCGTTACGACTCAGTTGATGGTGAGTATTTAATTGGTGTTGAATTTAGCGCACTTTAATATCTGATTTACAGGCTTTAAAATCTGCGTAAATAGTTGCGCTCAGCATTAGTAATTCACGACTCATGACGTTAGAATAGCGCCGCGAGTCAACGAGCCACTATTTTAGTTGCCTGATTCGCAATAAATATCATATTAATCAATCTCTTAAGTGCATAATTTTACGTTTTAAGAGAGTCACAACTGGAGTCGAAAATGGCTATTGAACGTACCCTTTCTATTATCAAGCCGGATGCTGTTGCAAAAAATGTCATCGGTGAGATTTATTCTCGTTTTGAAAAAGCAGGCTTGCAAATTGTTGCATCACGTATGATGCACTTAAGTGATGAACAAGCAGGTGATTTCTATGCTGTTCATAAAGAGCGTCCTTTTTATAATGACTTAGTATCTTTCATGACGTCTGGCCCAGTACAAGTACAAGTACTAGAAGGCGAAAATGCAATTGCTGCGCACCGCGATGTAATGGGTGCAACTAACCCAGCCGAAGCGGCACCTGGCACAATTCGCGCTGACTTTGCTTCAAGCATTGATGAAAATGCTTGTCATGGTTCAGACGCAGCAGAAACAGCCGCTGAAGAAATCAAATTTTTCTTTGGTGACGATGGCGTTTGCCCACGCACTCGCTAAACAGCGATTGTCAATAAGTCGCAGACCTTCGTAATTGGATCTGCGACTGATTATTTGCGATTAAAGAATGACCGAAACAAGTACTGTTAACTTAATGGGGTTTGATCGCCAGCAGATGGAAGTATATTTTACTTCGATCGGTGAGAAATCGTTTCGAGCATCGCAAGTGATGAAATGGATTCATCAAGTCGGTGTTACCGACTTTGCCGAGATGACGAATCTCAGTAAACAATTGCGTGCGTCATTAGCTGAAAATGCCGTTATTGCATTGCCTGACATTATTTCGGATCAGTTATCTGCAGACGGCACTCGCAAGTGGTTACTTAAAGTGCCTGGCAAAAGCGCGATTGAAATGGTGTTTATTCCTGAAGAGTCGCGCGGCACGCTTTGTGTATCATCGCAAGTCGGGTGTACATTGAATTGTTCATTCTGTGCAACCGGTAAACAAGGGTATAACCGCGATTTAACGACCGCAGAAATTATTGGTCAGGTATGGTTAGCGAAACATTTGTTAGCTGAGCAATACCAAAGTGATGACCGGATTGTGTCAAACGTTGTGATGATGGGTATGGGCGAGCCATTAATGAACTTTGATAATGTCGTTTCTGCCATGCAAATCATGCAAGATGATTTTTGCTTTGGCTTGTCAAAGCGTCGCATCACCTTAAGTACAGCTGGCGTAGTGCCAAAAATTGATCAACTCAAAGAAGCATGTCCAGTCAGCTTGGCAGTTTCCTTACACGCGCCCAATGATGAGTTGCGTAATGAGTTAGTGCCATTAAATAAAAAGTACCCGATTAAACAACTGTTAGCAGCATGTAATCGTTATGTTGCAGATTCAAATCGTGCGCGCATCACCTTTGAGTATGTCATGCTTAATGGTGTCAATGACGATTTAGAACATGCTTATCAATTAGTCGAATTAATGAAAACGGTGCCAGGCAAGGTGAATTTAATTCCATTTAACACGTTTGAAGGCATTGACTATAAACGCTCATCAAACTCGCGAATTAATCGCTTTCGAGACATTTTGCACGAAAATGGTGTGATCGTTACAGTGCGTAGAACACGCGGTGATGATATAGAAGCGGCCTGCGGTCAATTGGCTGGTGATGTCATGGATAGAACAAGACGTGCCGAAAAGTTTAGACAAAGCGTAGCAGAAAAAATACAATAGTATTTATGGCTATTATAAAAAGCATAATAACGACAAGACTTTATAACAACTATTTGAGTGATAATCTGATCAAATGTTTGTTGATCATGGTGTGCGCGCTAGCTCTATCAGCTTGCAGTGCTACGGTAAAATTGCCTGGGCCAGCAAAGCAGAAGAACACACAGCAACCGAAACCACGAACGGTCATTAAAGAAGCCCCTAAGGCTGATAAAGCTAAAATCTATACTCAGCTCGCACGCGGCTATTTACAGCAAAAGCAATACGCAGTTGCAAAAGACGAATTGGAAAAAGTACTCAAGCTCGAGCCAGACCATTCTGAAGGTAATTATGTGATGGCTTTATTGATGCTTGAATTAGAACAGTACGACAAAGCTGAAAAGCATTTTGAAAAAGCCGTTAAGTCTGACAATGAAAACTCTGCTGCAGCGCACGACTTTGGTATGTTCTTATGTCAAACAGGGCAGGAGCGGCGTTCGGTTGGTTTTTTTGAGATTGCTGTCTCAAACCCTTTATTTAGCCGCGCAGAATTAAGTTATATGCGTGCAGGCGAATGTTTAGCTAAATTGGGTGACCCTATTGCAGAAAAGTATTTGAAGGGCGCTCTACAAAGAAATCCTAAATTAAGGCCCGCTCTTTATCGTTTGGCAATGATCAAACATGAGCAACAGTCGTATTTATCAGCGCGTGCTTACATTGAACGTTATTTAGCCATTACCAAACCGCAACCTGCCTCGTTGTTACTCGCATATAAAATAGAATCCAAGTTAAAAGCGGTGGATGTAGCTGAACAGTATCGAATGAAATTGCTAGAAGAGTTTCCAGGTTCAAAGCAAGCAGGTTCTTTAAGGCGACAACAATCATCGCGCTAAATTAAACTAACGATAAATAATAGAGTTGCTTGATTAAGCAACGTGAATAATCAGTTTGGGCTTGGGTTGATGAGACTATAATGATGGATGAAAGCGAAAATAATAATGTAGAAGAACAGGTGGAACCATTGCCAGGCAGTGGCAGCCTATTAGCGACTGCGCGCAAAAGTCAAAACCGTACTGTTGAAGAAATTGCTGATGAGTTAAACCTCTCAGTCACACAAATAAAAACAATTGAATTAGATCAAAGTGAAGGCTTGCCAGAGCCAACCTATGTTCGTGGCTATATTCGCTCATACGCAAAGTTATTGAATTTAGACCCGGAAACGGTACTCGAAAATTACCTGAACCCAAATTGGCAACAAACAACAAATTTAGAAGATATGCCGCGTGGTATTAGTGGTAACACGATCACTGAAACCAGCCGTTTTTGGACACCCGCTAAAGTAATTGGCTTGTTAGCAGTTGTTTTGTCAGCCGCGTTTTTGTGGTACTCCGGCATGCTTAATAGCTTGCTCAATAATACACAAGACATAGAAGTATCCACGTCATCCACCAGTGCTAGCACTGCTTCGCAAGTCGTCAATACGCCAGCAAATGACACTGAAAACAATGTTGCCATAGAACAAGTTGATGATTTTAGTGGCGATTCTGTTAATGATAATAACGAGTTTGCTGAGCAAGTCAGTAATCAATTATTACTTAATTTTGTGCAAACTTCGTGGGTAGATATACGCGATTCTGAAGATAATCGTTTGGCGTATAAAAGCTATGCCAAAGGCGAGCAATTAAATGTGTCTACTGTCGGTAGCATGAGTGTTTTTATTGGCAATGCGGATGGTGTAACGGCGATTTATAACGGTTCCGAGTTCGATATAAGCCCGCATCGTGAAGGTGTGTACGCCAAATTTACTGTTGGTGAAGAGCAAGAGTAATTATTAGAGTGAAAACCGTCCGCCGATTTTTTGCGGACGGTGGGGTGTTTTAATAGGAATATGAGCAAACAACAACAAATCAATGCCGTTCGTGGCATGAACGATATCCTACCGTCAGAAAGTGGCCTGTGGCTTAGCGTTGAGCAAGTTTGTAAAGACGTGTTTGAACAACATGCGTATCAACATATTCGGACTCCAATTGTTGAAAGTACTCACCTATTTGCGCGCTCAATTGGTGCCGATACTGATATTGTCGCCAAGGAAATGTATACCTTTGAAGATCGTAATGGCGATAGCTTAACGTTGCGACCAGAAGGCACAGCGAGTTGTGTTCGTGCTGGTATTGAAAATGGCTTGTTTTATAACCAACAACAACGTCTTTGGTATGTTGGACAAATGTTTCGACACGAACGACCACAAAAAGGTCGTTATCGACAATTCTATCAAGTTGGTGCTGAGGCTTATGGTTGGAGTACCCCAGATATTGAAGCTGAAATGCTGTCTATCACCCACCATATATTTCAGCGATTGGGCTTAGTTAAAACCAACTTGCAAATCAACAGTCTGGGCGACACAGAGTCACGCGCGCAATATCGTAATGCGTTGGTTAATTATCTAGAAGGCTATAAGAGTCAACTTGATGAAGACAGCCAGCGCCGTTTAAGCACTAACCCTTTGCGTATTCTAGATAGTAAAAACCCGAATACGCAAGCGTTGTTAGATCAAGCGCCGAGCATCTTAGATTATTTATCTGAGCAATCCGCAGAACATTTTAAGTTAGTGCAAACATATCTAACGAACCTAGGTGTGCCATTTTCGATTAACCCAAAACTTGTGCGCGGTTTGGATTATTACAACGACACTGTATTTGAGTGGGTTAATGAGGATTTTGGCGCGCAAGCAACCGTTTGTGGTGGAGGGCGATACGATGGAATGGTTGCGCAATTAGGCGGCCAGGCGACCCCGGGTTTTGGCTTTGGTATGGGGCTTGAGCGACTAGTGCTGATACTTCAAGAGCAGGGTGCGCTGATTGCTGAGCAACAAAATAGTGTGGATGTGTTTATTGTCTCTGTTGGTGAAACGGCTCGATCGCAAGCGCTTCTATTACAATACGCTTTGATAAGTGCACAGCTTAAAGTGCAAATTCATTGTGGCGATGGCAGCATGAAAAACCAATTTAAGCGCGCAGATAAAAGTGGTGCTAAATTGGCATTAATTATTGGTGAAGCAGAAGCACAAGCCGATCAAGTGAGCATTAAGCCATTGCGTGATAAAGTAACGGATCAAAACAACGGTATGGACTCTCAGCCTCAGCCTCAATCTCAGTTTACCGCAAGCCAAAACGATGCAGTTGAAGCCGTGACTAATTTTTTAAAATCGCTATAATGCGTGGGCATTTAGTGCGTATATGAATACGCGCAAGGCTTGCTTGTTAGGCGTAAATGTAAACAGCTACCAGCAAGCGAAAAATGGCTGAACCCGAGTTTAAACTTGACGAGTTTAAATGAATAAATAAGCCTCTTTTTTAACGAATACAAAAAACAAACATAAAAGCAGAGTTTCTAATGGCTGACGATATATTTCTTTCCCCCGAAGAACAAGATGAGCGCGCAAAGAAGTGGCTTAAAGACAATGGCCCTGCGCTTGCGATTGGTGTGGCTTTGGGGCTTGGTGGCGTTTATGGCTATAATGAATATCAAGCTAGCCAAATAGAACAAGCAGAAATTGCGTCTGCGGCGTACGACAAAGTACTTACAACGGTTAATGATTCAGCTGTTTCGAGTATTGAGGAGACAGTGGCTCAGCTTAAGTCTGAACATGCTGGCAGTGCCTACGCGGCTAAAGCCGCGTTAATTCGCGCTAAACAACTTGCAAGCAGTGATTTAGATGCGGCTTATCAAGAGCTGCAATGGGTGGTTGATAATGCGTCTGAAAGCGGTATCGTCCATACTGCACGCATTCGCCAAGCCAAAATTAAAATTGCTCAAGGTGACCTTGAAGCAGCACAAGTGCTTGCGAGTCAATCATCGTTTGATGGTTTTGAATCGCACTATAATGAATTGCTTGCTGATATCAGTCGTAAGAACGATAAACTAGAAGAGGCGCGCGATTATTATCAAAAAGCGATTGATGCTTTGGATGAAGGTGATTTCTCTTATCGCCAGATTTTAACGGTTAAAATGGACCGCTTAGGTGTTAGTGATGTTGCTTCGACTGATGAAGCACCTGCGACTGATAAATAAGCAACCATAACGATTTCTAATATAACGACTTTTGAGCGCTAGCTAAAACGAGAAAAACTATGAAAACATGTCGTTTAATTTTTATCAGTGTCATTGCTATAAGTTTAGTTGCCTGTGGTGGTAGAACTACAAAAACGGATTTTTTTGGTGAAGAGGAAAAAGCCAAAAGACCAAAAGTAGAAACTCAAACTAAATTGAAGCGCAATTGGCGCGTTAAGCTGGGTAAAAAAATTGCACCTGGTGATGCGGTTATTTCTCCGATATTGCTAGGTGATCATTTGTATGCGGCTTCAACCAATGGGCGTGTTGAAAAAATCGTAGCTCAAACAGGTAAACGCGCGTGGGAAACAAAATTTAAAAAGGTAACCATCACCGCCGGTGTTGGTGTTGGCAGCGGTCTTGTGTTGGTGGCATCAGATCAGGGGACTGTTTATGCGCTTAGTCAACAAGATGGCGCAACGTCATGGACAACAGAACTGGAAAGTGAAGTTTTAGCCAGCCCTGTTGTTGGTAGTGATATTGTTGTAGTGCGTACCGGCGATGGTAAGGTGCATGGTCTTGCTACGTATGATGGTGAAGTCTTATGGACTATCTCTCGCCAGCTACCTCGTTTAACATTACGTGGTGATTCCAGACCACTAATTGTACAAGGTGCTGTTTTTACTGGCTTTTCAGATGGCACATTGGCTGCGCTTGAA
Source organism: uncultured Gammaproteobacteria bacterium (assembly GCA_964578035.1). Classification (GTDB taxonomy): domain Bacteria; phylum Pseudomonadota; class Gammaproteobacteria; order Arenicellales; family Arenicellaceae; genus Arenicella. The sequence continues at coordinate 3,024 of CAZOBR010000045.1, read as the reverse complement.
GCTAAAACCGGTCGAGCCTTATGGGACTTTCCAATCTCATTCCCACGCGGTTCTAATGAAATTGACCGACTTGCAGATATTGATACAACCCCATTGCTGGTAGGCGATTTTTTGTACATTAGTTCGTACCAAGAAGTTACCCATGCACTCGATGTTAAAAATCAACGCATTGCATGGAGCGCTGAGGTGTCTTCATATCACACGCTGGCATATGACGCGGCGTTTTTATACGTCAGTGATCGTCAAGGCGTAATACATCAGATTAAACGCACGAATGGTGAGCGGGTTTGGTCACAAAAGGGTTTACGTTTATTCAGCACAAGTGCGCCACTTTCAATTGGTCCATATGTTGCAGTAGGTGACGGCGCAGGTAATTTATATGTTATGAGCAAGCGTGATGGTAGTTACGTTGGAAAGCATTCGCTCGGTGCGCGAACGATTATTGGCGACCCAATTGTTGACGCAGACACATTCTATTTTATTGATAGTGACGGTAACTTACAGTCGCTAAGCCTACAAACTGACGGTTAATTTTAGATTAAAAATATTCTGCGATGCCTCTCTAGCGCGTAGTGCTCGATCGTTTAATACTATTAGTCGCTTTTAAGCTATTAGGCGTTTCAAGCTAATTAGTCGTTTTATTATATTAGTCACGTCACGTTATTAGCCGCTTCGCGCTATTTGTTTGATAATTTAATACGGCATTGATTCGTTTAGAATCAGAGTTTGCTATTGTACGTAAAATATTCTCGGTAATTCAGACCACTAAATATTCTTATTATGACAGATGACGTCGCACCACAAGATTACCAAGAGCAAGCTGCAACCGTTGAAAAGCCTAAGCCTATTATTTCAATTGTTGGGCGGCCTAATGTTGGTAAATCCACACTTTATAATCGCTTAACTCGCAGCCGAGACGCCATCGTTGACGACCGTCCTGGCGTCACGCGTGATCGCATGGTTGGCGTTGGCCGAGTGGGCAGTGAGGCTTATTGGATAGTCGATACGGGTGGTATTGAGTCTGATGATGAAGAAATTCATTCATTGATGAAAGGCCAAGTTGATCAAGCTTTACAAGATAGTGATGCGGTTATATTCATAGTAGATGGTCGCGATGGCGCCACGGCGGTTGATTTTGAGATCGCTGACCAGCTTCGTCGTAACCAAGGTATACGCGTTTACTTGGCAATTAATAAAGCGGAAGGCTTAGATAAATCAGTGATCGGGGCTGATTTTTATCAATTAGGTTTGGATCAGCCTCATACCATTTCAGGTAAAAATGGCGATGGCGTGAATAAGTTGATGAACTTAATCCTCGCTGAAACAGATGGTCACCCAAACGACAGTGATTACGATATTCCAGTTGGTGTTGCTAAGCTAGCCATTGTTGGGCGACCTAATGTCGGTAAATCGACTTTAGTAAATAGTTTGGTCGGTGAGGAACGTGTTGTTGTCTACGATATGCCAGGCACTACGCGCGACAGTATTCATGTGCCGTTTAAAGTAAATGACAAAGAATACGTATTAATTGACACGGCGGGTATGCGCAAGAAGTCACGTATTGATGATCGCGTGGAACGCTTTTCAGTAATGAAAACTTTGCGAGCGGTTGAGCTGGCACAAGTTGTTGCAGTGGTGCTGGATGCACGCGAAGGCATTGTGGATCAGGATAATCGTTTAATTAACTTGGTTTTCAATAGTGGCCGATCGCTGATGATCTTGGTTAATAAATGGGACGGTATGAGCCAATATGATCGCGACCAAATCAAAGCCCAGATAGACCGAAAATTTAGTCACATGGGAAATATCCCTATTGAGTTTATTTCAGCGAAATATGGTAAGGGCACACGAGTTATCATGCCGTTGATTGATAAGCTCTATGCAAGCGCGATGTGTGATATGGGGACTGGGCCAGTCAACCGAATCCTCAAAGAGGCCGAAGAGAAACGAAACCCACCAATGGTCGGCAACTTTCGAATTAAGCTCAAATTTGCTCACCAAGGCGGCATGAACCCACCGCACATAATTATTCATGGTAATCAGCTTGATAAGTTGCCTCAAACTTATCAGCGCTACATTTCAAACACCTACGAAAAAGCCTTTAATTTGATTGGTACCAAAGTTCGCCTAAGTTTTAAAACTTCTGAGAATCCTTACGAACCGTCTGAAAAAGTCTCACGTAAAAGCAAAGACAAAGTAAAGTTTCGTGGCAGTCGTAAAAAAAGTGCTCGCCAACCGTAAGTATTGAAGTAGAAATTGAAAGCTTGAACGCTCTTATTGCTTGTCTGCAAGTTCAAGAATTTTTGAGATCACCAATGGGGTTTGATTCCATGGTAAAAAGTGTCCAGAATCGGGCAGTTTAATAATCTCAGTGCTGGCAAAGTGATCACGCCACGCTTGGTTTACATAATCAGGGTTCTTAGGAGAAACAAGCTTGTCTTTCATGCCTTGCATTACCACTATGTGAGTATTCAATGACGAGGCCTTAATTTCTTGATCCATGGCTTCAAGCTGTTTACGCAAAGCCATAATTTCTCTGTTCGAATTATTCATGTAGCTGCTCAATAACCAGCCGACAAACCAAGTGTTTGCCGCATGATTATACCAACGAGGTTTGCCAAGCTTAGGTTTTAATGAACCGGCTAGCAGCAACAAAGAATTCACCTGGTCTGGTGCAAGTAATGCCACTTTAGGCGCAATCGATGCGCCTAAAGAATGGCCAACTACTACCCATTTTTTGTTCGGGTAATGATTTAAAACCTCAGTAATCGCTTGCGCTTGACGGGTAAAGTCGCCATCGACTTTTTTCTTGCCAAGCGGGGAGTTGCCCCAACCAAGACGGTCAACTGAAACCATGAAGAGATCTTGTTGTAGTTTTGGGTTAGCCAAATATCGCTCAAAGGCTGGCCAGCCTCCAGGTGTTCCATGAATAAAGATAACACCTGGTTTTTCAATATTGCCAGAAAAGGCATAGCTTAATTTGGCGTCTCCAGTACTAACGCTATTAAAACCAATTGCTGGGCT